>JAISIJ010000225.1 GCA_031262245.1 Oscillospiraceae bacterium
GACCCAAAAGACGAAGATACCGATGATGACACCCTTCTTGACGGTGATGAAATTGCACTTAATTTAAAATACGGTCTTGTGGGCAATCAAAGTTTAGACCCGAGAGACCCGATTTCCGACAAAGTTACAGGCGACCAATATCGCACATTTGACCAAACCGTAACTGTCGATATCAAATCGGCGGACGAGGTTATCAATGGGATAACCGTTGACATTGACAATATTCCGGGCTATCTCGACAACGCAATTTCGGTTGAAAGCGTTATGGGCATAGATGTTATGTCATCGGAAGTAGTCGGTCTTATGGGCGAGCCGTATGACTTTTCTGTTTCAAAACCTGAATTCGGACCGTCTGAAAACTCGCCTGCAACCTTGACTTTTGATGTTGATATGACAAAACTCGGCGAAACGGATTTTAATAATATTACGGTATTTTGGTTCGACGAAGAGAATAAGCGGTATGAGAAAATGCCGACAAATCGCAATTCTTCAAATGGCACAATTTCCGCTGAAACAACGCATTTTTCCGAGTATATGCTTGTTGATAAAGAAAAGTGGGATAATGCTTGGGAAAAGTGTTTTGAAGATATTACATCGCAAAGACAAAAAAATGCAAAAGTTAATACTGTATTTGTTTTCGATTCTTCAGTTAAGTCAAAAGGAGATACTGATAGTAATCCAGAAGGTGCAGCTGAAACTGAAAGATTAGGAGATATAGCAGAAAATCGTCGTAATGCCTGTAAAACTTTTATCGGTTCAATGAAGTCAGGAGATAAAGCTGCAATTGTTTCTTCAAATTCTGACGGATATATAAATGTTGTTGAAAGTTTAACCGAAAATAGAGATGTTCTTATTAACGGAGTTGATTCAATAACAATGAAAGATAATTCAAGACCCAATGATTCATTAAACAAGGCAGCAAATATATTATTGGGTTCACCTGAAACCGACACGGTAAATCATATTATTTATATTACAGATGGTTATGATGATTACTCGATTAGTAATTCAACAATATCGAAAATAAAAAATAATGACATATCAATTTATGCTATGGTTATCGGAGGATATGAAGTTACAACAAGTAATCTATATAGACTTACCGATAATATTTATTATTATACTGACCTACTTGTAAAAACAATCGGCGGAAAAATAAATTATGTAGAAGAATATCTTGATATTTCCGACACCGACAAAGACGGCATACCTGACATTATCGAGAATAATGGATTACAATTCAATGGCAGACCTATTTCAACAGACCCGATTAAATTCGATACCGATGATGACACACTTGGCGATGGGGACGAATTGCAATTTGCTTATTCAAAAGAAGATGCAATTGAAAAATATGAGGATTACATAGCAGGTCTTATAACTATCTCTAACCCGACTTTGCCGGATAGTGATGGCGATGGGCTCGGGGACAATGATGAGAATAAACTTAAAACAAATCCTCTTACAATCACAAAATATTGTCGTTATGATAAAAATAAGGCTATTAATTATGCCTTAAAATGGTATGACGATTACAATAATGAATATGATAATTTTGACGGTGATTTTTTTGGAACAACTTTTGACCAAATTTCAAGAAAAGTAGGTATTGTAGATTCAAGTGACTGCACCAATTTTACTTCGCAATGTTTATATGCCGGAGGAATATCGATGACAGACACTTGGTATTCTCATAAAACCGGCGATAAATATAACAATATAATGACAATAATACCTGATATTACTCCAATTCTTATGATTCATACTCCTACTCCTATTGATACTAATGAAAAAATTTATGATATTAAATATGATGTTACATCTTCTTGGTGTTTTGTAGATAATCAGTTACAATACTTTGAAACTGATAAATACAGTGAGGGTATTGAGATAATAACAAAAGAAAATCTTGATGAAATTACTGCAAGCGGCAGAGTTGAAATCGGTGATTTAATGTATTTTAATAATAGCGGCGAAGGTGATGATTATAGCCACTCGGCTATAGTGTCAAAAATAAATGAAGAGAAAAAAATTTGCTACGCCGGACATTCCAATCCACAAAGTGACAAATCATTAAGTAAATACTTTGTTGAAAATCCAGATGGAAAAGTTAAAATAGTAAAAATAAAGAAGGTGATTATACTTGAATAAATCTAAAATTAAAAAAATAGTGTTTTTTATAATACTATTAATAATTATTATTTACATATCTTTCTGTATATATTTCAACAAATTATCTAAAAATATTATGTTAAGTTCAATAGAAAATCAAGGTGTTTTGCCGGAAAAATATCATAATATTATTTCTGAAGAAAATTACCGAAGAATGTGTATTTTAGATTATAAAAATGGATATTCAGATGAAAAATATGAATTTGACAGTGCCTTTACAAAATTTTTTCTTATAAAAGCTGAAAGCAATTGTAAATTTACTTATTATAGAAATAAAGGTAATCCTGAAACAGATTATATTGTGCACGATGAAGTAATAATTTACTACAAATTTGAAAATTGGAAATGGGTCGTTGACGATTTGTATTTTTATCCATAATTTTACACTCCACTCACACCGGCACACAAGGTCAATCGGCTTTGTGTGCTGGGTGGGGTATATGAAAAAATTCAAAGAAGGTGATTATACTTGAATAAAGCAAAAATACTTTTATCAATAATTTTAATTATTACAATTTCTTTATTTACTGCTTGCAGCGAAACAAATTTTGGAACAAATTATGAAGATTATTACGGCGAATACATTCAAAATAATTTCACTAATGTCGAAGAACTTAAAAAAATAATTTCAAGTCATAATTTAATTTCCGAAAAAGATTTGATAGAATTTACAGAGTTTTTTGACGGTGAAATAACGGATAAAGGCGTAATTGTTTTGGGTAATGAATCTGAACGAAGGCACGATGGTAAAATAAGTATAAATTTTGGTGCAGGTATTGAAAATATTAAAACTGAATTTTCCGAATACAAAGTTGATTTTTGTGCAATAGCAAGAAAAGATACCGCTCCTGAAGAAGTAGGCATATGCTTTTTAACAATTACAAATGTTAAAAACAATGAAAGTTTGTTATTTGGCAACGGAGATATTGACAAATATTTGTAATGAGTTATATTGAGTGGTGGTCAAAATGAAAAGAAAAAAACTTTTTCCAATAATTTTAATTATTACTATTTCTTTGTTTACTGCTTGCGGTGAAGCAAATTTTGGAGTAAATTATGAAGATTATTACGGCGAATACATTCAAAATAACTTCACTAATGTCGAAGAACTTAAAAAAATAATTTTAGATGAAAATTTAATTCCCGAAAAAGCTTTGATAAAATTTACAGAGTTTTTTGACGGTGAAATAACGGATAAAGGCGTAATAGTTTCGGGTCACGAATCTACACGATGGCGAGATGGTAGAATGAGCATGGTTTTTGGTGCCGGTATTGAAAAAATTAAAACTGAATCTGCAGAATATGAAGTTGGGTTTTGTGCAGTAGCAAGAAAAGATATTGCTCCGGAAGAAGTAGGTATTTGTTTTTTATCAGTTACAAACATTAATAGTAATGAAAGTTTAGAATTTGGTGATGTGAATGATGAAAAATATTTGTAATGAGTTATGTTGAATAAAAAATGAGTTGTTGATGGCTTTTACGTTCGCACGTAATTTCACCTCCCACACCGGCACACAAGGTCAATCGGCTTTGTGTGCTGTGGGGTGGTGTAGTGAGGGAGTTTTCGGAAGGTCGTGGCAACGAATGGCATCATATTGTTGAGCAGTGTCAAGCATATTCTGCAAGAAGTGGATTTGCAGTAACCGAAATCAACAGAGAAGCAAATTTATTAAACAAAATATTAACTGAATTTCTGCTTGCACCAGTGAGTTTTTGCAATCGTTGTTGCATTTAAATCGTGATAAAATAACTTAACTATTTTATGAAATTTTGTTTCATTGATTTTGAATGGTAAATATATTTTTTCATTGTCTTAACTCCATTTTATAATATATCATACCATTCTAATCTTGTCAAGAACCTAATTTCACCCATACTTTATGGTCCGGCAAGAAGATACTTAATTCCTTAATTTCCAGTTGGCATTAGAAATATTTTTCAAAAAATTCTAAATTTTCAATCGAAAAATGATAGATGAATATAATAGTATTCCAAAAAATAATTTAATAACAGCAACGAACGATATATTTAAAATTGAAAACACTACTGTAACTGTATTGGGTTAGGTCAATAAATTAACAAAAAAAGAAACTCAAGCACATTATAGAAGAAATTTTGTAGTAACACCACAAAAGCCAAAAACGAAATTTTTTCTAAGAAAACTTGTAAAAGTTTTTGAGGGATAATCAGTTATAAATATTCAGAATAAAGTTCGATTCACTTCTAAAAAATTAACAGAAATTAACAGAAATTAACAAAATTTCACTTGATATATCAAGAAAGATGTGTTATAATATAATTTACGATATAATTACTTGTTGATTGTTAAAGTATTATCTTAATATAATAAACTTATACACCTGTTTAGGTTGTGTCACATACTTGTGATAGGGGGTTCGCAAAAATATGTAGATTGGATGCGTTATAATATAAACATAAAATTAATATCGTTAAAAATGTTATCATAAATATTACAGCAACTTTACCGTAATTGTAAGATTAATTACCTTAAGAAATGTAGAAAACAATTATTATAAAAATATCCGGACGCAGAATTGCATCTTTAAATTGAGAATTCTCACTAATTTCGGAAATTAATGAGAAAACAACACTTAATATAGATATATCAAGCTATTTAAATTAAAAATGTATTTATTGTATATATAATCATTTGGGAATTCATAAAAACGTAATATTGTTATAAATTAAGCGAATTTATAACAGTTGGTTGAGACGAAGGGGAAACATCATAAAGTTTTCAATTTTCGCAACTGACCAAACTCTGTTTCCCATAGAAAAATATATTTGAACAGTAGACTTTAATAGTTAATTTTAAGGAATTGAATTATGTTTAATGATAAAGTTATTTTAGTTACAGGCGGTACAGGCTCATTCGGTAACAAATTTACTGAAATGTTTCTTAAAAATTTCAAACCGAAAAAACTGATAATTTTTTCACGTGATGAAATGAAGCAATGGTAAATGTCAAAAAAATTTACCCAATACACCAATATTCGTTTTTATATCGGTGATGTAAGAGATAAAACCAGATTGGACAGAGCATTAAACGGAGTCGATTATGTTGTTCACGCAGCCGCTACTAAGATAGGTCCGACCGCTGAATATAATCCGTTTGAATGTATTAAAACTAATGTAATAGGTGCTATGAATTTAATAGATGCCTGCATTGATAGCGGAGTAAAAAAATGTGTGGCTTTAAGCACAGATAAAGCTTCTTCTCCGATAAATCTTTACGGTGCAACAAAACTTTGCTCGGATAAAGTTTTTATTGCCGGGAATTCATATAGTTCAATCA
>JAISIJ010000243.1 GCA_031262245.1 Oscillospiraceae bacterium
TCTTGACAAACGGGAAAAAATATGTTATAATAGAAAATCATATCCGAGTGACATAACTCGTGAACAATTTGAAGAAAATTTGTTTGATGAGTTTTATAGCAATTCCACTTAATATTTACACAATTTATATCCTGTAAATCGCTTTAATCTTTGGCAAAATACACCGGAAAAGTAACTGTTCCTACCGGAATTGCTATAATGACATATGGCTATTCTCTTTGGTTTTAAATTCTTAATCATTTAAACTATCTTCGAGACTGAACGTTCGATATGAGAATTCCTTGCCGTCTTCTGCATTAATCTGCACCTCATAATATAAACCATCATTGGGATTATTAAGTATAAAATTCCAAACCGGATAAACATCGCACCCATATGTTTCTATGTTTATATAACCGTTTTCGTCTTTATCCATTTTTCTGATGTATACAAAATTTACCTCACGAACTTCAAATTCGACTTGGTTTGATAGATTGCCACTGACTTCTTTGAAAACATCTTCGATACTTTGCATTTTACTTATTTGCCTTGCATTTTCTACCATTTGTGAACTTTGATGTGCGGATAAAATATCAACGTCATTGCTTTCGACCATAACTGCACTCTCCTGAGAACCTTGATAATGCTCGTTTGTTCCTGCATCTGCATCTGAAGACCTGTAAACATCAGTCGGTGCATAGTAAAAATCTATTTCCTTGTAACTGTTTGTCATATTAAATTTATAGCAGTGAACATCTTCATTAACTTTATAAACTTCTACATTCATAATGGTGAAATCGAAATTATCCTTTACCGGATATTTTAAATCGGTAATATATTTTTTGTAAAATTCCGCTGCATCTTTTATCGAAATTTCTTTGTCAAGCAGCTTGAAAACTTCTTCGCTGTCAGGCGGATAAGTGCCGACAAATTCACAATACATATTCGGGTCATAGTTATTGAATTTCGGATAAGTATTAGATTCCATGGTCATACCGTCCTCGCTTCTGACTTTGTCACCGAGCGAAAGAGTTTTGCCTTTATTAAGAGTTACATAACTCTTGTCGCCTTGAATAAATACCTGTGAATTCCATTCGGTTATATCTTGGTGATATGTTTCGTCATAAAAAATATACGCAAATTCTTCGGCACCGCTCACAAGGTCGTCGTAGTGGTCTTTTACTGCATTGTAATATTGAATTTGATTTCCTTCTTCATCATAATTAACATCGGAAGAACCACCGGTGTAAAAGAGATAATCTTCGTTGAAAGTTTTATCGGGATAATAATACGCAAACATATCCTGCATATATTTGTAATTTTCTTTGAAGTCTGCATTTCCGGTGCTGAATAACTGCGAATGATATTTGAGAACTACAGCCTTTTCGGGAACGTTTATTTTAAGGTTGTCGGCTGCTTTCAGGTTGATATTTTTGTTAATTATGTCTTTAATTTCGTCCTCGGATTCTGTAAAAACAGTGGTCGGTTCAAGGCTTTCAAGTGCGTCAGACGAGAGTGAATTACCTGTGTTATTCGCATTATCTCCGTCAGAGCCGACATCGCTGTTTCCGGATTTGTCAGCCGATTTGTCATTCGAATTGTCGCACGCAGTCAGCGAGAACAGCAAACAGATTGCAGTGAGCAGGGTGAGTGTTTTTTTAATTTTCATAGAAATTTTCTCCTTTGATTTTAAATTGTAAAATGATTATAACTTATATATATGTAATTTGTGTGTTCATTGGAAGAAATATTTTCTAATTTTTTGTGTTGGAATTTTTTCGCACTTGACTTTTTCAGTTAATTTTGGTATAATGAGTGAAATAAATTTCACTCATCTTCCTCACGAAAGGATTAGTTATATAATAATGGCAATAGAAAACAAGGAAACTTGGTTTTTGAAACCGAAAGAAATATATCCGTTCATCAGTATTTGCGACGATTTTGATGTGGCGGAAATTGCCGCAAAACTCTCGAATACGGAAAAAATTGCAGCTTCTATCGGTAATTTCGGACTTCTTCCGATATTTGAAAAACTTAAAAGAGTTGTTATCCTTTGCGGCAATATATCTGAAAACGGATTAAAAAATCTTTACAGACATAAAAATTTAGAATCACTTTGTTTTGAATCGGGGTATTTTTCCGATTTAAATGATAAAGACGGTGTGATTGATTTGAATAATTTTCGCAATTTATCCGCTTTGGTTTCTTCGACAATACATAATGTCGCTAATTTATCCGATGCCGAAAATTTAAAAACTCTGTCTATACTGAAATGGAATGACACGGATTTATCTCTGCTGTCAAAATTAAAAATGCTGGATTCGTTGTCTGTTGGGCGAGGTTCATTGACATCATTGGTCGGTATTGAAAATTCAAAAATAGAGTGCCTTTATGTCAGCAATCAAAAGCGTCTTTTTGACATCAGCATTTTAGAACAATGCAAAGAAACGGTCAAGGCTCTCAGGATTGATTTTTGTCCTAATGTGAAAGATTTCTCCGTAATAAAAAAACTTAAAAATTTAGAACTGCTTTCAATCACCGGAAATAAAGGCGAATTACCAAATCTTGATTTCATTGGTAATTCGCCTAATTTACAGTTTTTTGTTACAGATTATAATGTGTTAGACGGAAACATTAAACCGCTGATTAAATTGCCATACGCAAGTATTCTTAAAAATCGCAGACATTATAACCTTAAAGATAATGATTTGAAACGTGTCGGTAATCCGAAAAAGGGCAATGAGAATATTCCGGAATGGCGAAGAATATTCGGTTAGAAGTTTGTTATTTTGTTTTGCTGAAAGCAGAATTTTCAAGAACGATTTTACGCTGTTGCCAGTCCGGCATAAATGTAAACAAAGTTTCGTAAAATGACTTGCTGTGGTTCGGGTGAAGAAAATGCACAAACTCGTGCATTACAACATACTCAATAACATCTCTCGTGGCTTCTATCAACATACTATTTAAAGTAACAGCTCCGCGTTTCGGACGACAACTGCCCCACCTCGAAGTCATATAGCGTATTGTCAGCCGAGGATACTTGATTCCGCAATTTTGAAAAACAGGATAAATATTTGACATAATTTCACCGAATACTTCTTTGCGTTTCATGTCATACCATTTTTCGATAAGTCGGCTTTTCAATTCTCTGTCAGATGTGTCTTTAACTGTTAAATTTAAATATATTCCGTCAGAAAAAACGCTATTTTCACCTTGATTCACTACAAGATGCAGGTCTTTTCCGAGATAGCGAAAACTCTCATCGGAGATGTATTGCTGTGGCGAGTCTTCATTTTTGGCAATGTTTTCATATTTGCGGAGTGCTGAAATTATAAACTCACTCTTTTTGACAAGAAAATCTTCAATGATTTTTCGCGAAACTTTATTGTGGGCAGAAACATAAACAGTTCCGTTAGCACGGATACGCAAATTTATATTTTTTACGTTTTTTCGCACTAACTCATATTTGATTTCCCGACCGTTCAAAATGATTGTGTGTATCATCTGAATCTCCTTAACGTTACTGTTTTCACATTATAGCAATTCCGGTAAGAACAGTTACTTTTCTGGCGTATTTTGCCAAAGATTAGAGCGATTTACAAGATATAAATTGTGTAAATATTAAGTGGAATTGCTGTACAATTGAGAGATGAAAAAACTGAAATCCAATGACAAGTTGTTGAGTTGAGGTTTTACAATGCGTCAAGTGTTGCCGAAAAAAGCAAAAGTCAAAAAACTATACCCGTTGAACTTGAAAAATGAAATCGAAGGGGAAAGAAAAAACGGTGCGGAATTAAGTGAGAAAGCAAATGAAAATAATCGATATTTCTCAGCCGCTGTTTGA
>JAISIJ010000264.1 GCA_031262245.1 Oscillospiraceae bacterium
GAGCAAATTAGACGTATGTACGAGATTTATTAGTTTTGCGGCAACGCCGCAAAACGTGAAAAAAATTTATTTTTTTCGTTGAAAACACGTTAGTGTTTTCAATTTAATCGACTATAGTTGAAAATAAATTTTTTATTATTGCTCACGTTGGGGATACTCGTGTATATGGTATAAATTCCGATGGTATTAAACAATTAACTGTTGACCAAACTGTTGTTCAAAGAAAAGTTGAAAATAAACAAATAACAGAGGCAGAAGCTAATAGTGACCCTGAACGAAATAAGCTCTTACAATGTGTAGGGGCTTCTAAAAAAGTTGAACCTGTATTTATAAAAGGGCAATTTGGATTATTTGATACTTTTTTGTTATGTTCTGATGGTTTTAGACACGTTGTTTCTGAAGATGAGATTTTTCAGGAATTTAATAATATAGAAAATAACGAAATTATTATGAAAGATAAAATTATAAAACTTGTTGAGCTTAATAAACAACGTTTAGAAAATGATAATATTACTGCGATAATATTACATTTGGACAAGAATTCATAATAGTAAATGGGGTGTGAGAATGGCAAATATAGGTGATGTTGTTGCAGGTAGATATAAGTTACTAAAAGAAATCAAACGTGGCGGAATGAATAGTATTGTTTATTTGGCTGAAGACACGGATTTAGCAAAAAAATGGGCAGTCAAAGAAGTTGTTCGTGGTGATACAGAGAGATTTATTAGCCACGCTGTTGAAGAAGCTGAATTGCAAAAAATATTTGACCACCCTAATATTCCCCGAATTGTCGCAATCGTTGACGGAACTAACCATAAAGTGGTAGTTAAAAATTTAAAGCCCAGTGATAGTGTTTTTATTGTTATGGACTATGTTTCAGGTGACGATTTCAAAGATATAGTTTCAGACCCCAAAAGAGGAAAAATAAAGCAAGAAGATGTTATAAAATATGCAAAAGTCTTATGTAGTGTTTTAACATATTTACATTCACAATCCCCACCGATAATATATAGAGATATGAAACCCGAAAATATTAAATTACAAGATAATGGTGAAATAAGACTGTTAGATTATGGAATAGCAGTAAGAAGTGATAATATTGGTGCATTAAGGGAATTAACTTTGGGTTATGCCTCACCCGAACAAGTGACAAGAGGGGTAATAGTAGATCAACGCTCGGATATTTTTTGTTTAGGCAGAACGCTGTATTATTTATTAACCGGAATTACTCCTCAATATGATACGAAAGATAAATCACCTTTACCAACTGAACCAATAAGAAAATTTGTTCCAGATATATTAAGTGGATTAGATATTATCATACAAAAATGCACAAAAGAACGCCCTGAAAACAGATACCAAAGTTGTCAAGACGTGTTAAATGATTTAGAAAACTACTTAAAAATTGGCGATGACTATATAAAACAATTAAAAAATAAAATAAAATCAATAATAATTTATTTAATAATAGTCATTAGTATGGTATGTGTTGGTATGTTTTCTTTTGCTATGAGAAATAGCATTAATAACGACAGTTACGATAAATATTTACAACAAGCTGAAAAATCAGCTTCCTATGACGATAAAATCTATTTTTACGAAAAAGCTTCTGAAATTAAACCATTGGAATCTGAACCATATACAGGTCTTATTAATACATTTAAAACTGACGGAGTCTTTACGGAAGATGAAAGTAGTATATTGCAAAAAAGAATTTCAAGCAACTCTCAATTGAAAAAATCTGATGACTATGCAACAATAGCGTATAAAGTTGGTATTCTATATTGGTTTTATTATGATTATGGTAAAGATAACGGCGATAATGAAATTACAAGAATGAGTGCGGCTTCTGTTTGGTTTGACGATGCTGTATCATACGGCGGAACTTCTTTTTCTGATTACAAAGCAGCTAAAGTTTATGCAGATATTGGAAAATTCAACAAAGACATAAAAACAAATGTTGCTGAATCTTCAGATAAAGGTCAATATGCTCCATACTTTAACAATATTACTAAACTTGTAAATTTAATTGGAGATAATCCAAACGATGATGAACTGGTATCTTTGGAATTATATAAATTAACTATTGATGCACTCGAATCTTATGCCAGAAAATTTAAAGCGGACGGAATTTCCGAAGAAGAAATGATAAGTTTGTTGAATAATGTTCAAACTAATGTAGTTAAAGTTGAGCCTTCTACAGATAAAACTATTGAACTAAAAGAAGTGATTTTAAGTCGTGTCGGACAAAGCAATATAACGCTTAATACAATACAAAAAGCTTATAATTAATATTTTTAAGCACATTTTTTGTATAAAGCTATGTTTTTGTGTATTGTCGATAGAGGGAGGTTTTATTTTGTCTGCAACTTTTTGGCTAATTATTGGGATTATAGGATATTCTCTGGCAGGATTGTTTTTTATTATAACAATTATTATGTTGGTATTAAAAGATATTCCAAAATCAATAATTGAATTAAGATATTTATTAAAAAACAAAAATAACAATATTACTGAACCAATTTTCAATGTTACACCTCATAGTAAACCCGGAAAAACTGAAATTTTATCGTCAATGGCGAATACTGCTAAATTACAAGAAAATGAAACATTATCATTGACACAGGCAACTAATACTGCACAAGTACAAACATCAAGTGAAGTAATCGTTTCAACCCCTACAGTTCTTGACGGAAGTGGCACTACTGTTTTGGATGACGAAAAATTTACAATTATCAAGAGTGTAATTGTTGTTTTTTCAGAAGAAATAATTTGAGGTCAATATGAAAAAAATGAAAATATTATTTTTTTGTATGATTATCTGTATGTTTTTTCTCTCTGCACTATTTCTATTTATGCCGTTTGCAGGTAGAGAAAGTATTGACGGTAATCAAACGCCTTTTTTAATTCTTGGTATTTCCTTTTGGACTACATTCCTCTCATCGTACATTATCTTATTTATTATAAACCATAAACGCAAGAAAAAAGTCGAAACAACGCATAATATAAAAAATATCGGATTTTTTAAGATTAATTCTAATAGATTTGCTTTAATTTTTGATGTAATTATGGTGTTTTCCTTAATCCCCATAATAATTATGTTGTTTGTAGCACAGTCTAATACTTTGTTGTATATTTTTTCTTTTATTTTTGTATTTTCAATACAAATGCACGGCGTTTTTAATGGACAAAATTTCAAATATATATTTTCTGAATTAGAAAATCGGAGGAAAAATAAATGAAAAATCTTACTGTTAAATCTTTTGTAAAAGAGAAAGTTTTATCAATTTTTGTCAGCGTTTTTATGCTTGTTTCAAGCACAATCGGTACAATAACCGCTGATGATAATGAAGGTTTACTAACTGACAATTCAGAAATTTCAATTGTCGATGAGCAAACAGACCCCACAGAACCCAATACTGAACCTACTGAAACCGATACTGACCCTGTTGAAGAAGACGAAAATCTTTCAACAGTAGATGTAACATTTTCAAAATTCGAGTCTTATTTTATCGGTTTAACCGCTGAATTGACAAATACTCTTGACGAAACCGATAAAATAACATTTACAATTTCAGACGATAGTACGATTGCAATTCCGATAGGTGAATATACATTAAAAATTCTTTCTGATAACGGTACTGTTGCAGAATATCAGAATACTTTTAATATCAGCAATGAAAATAATACTTTTGATATGTTAATTTATTCTGTTCCTGATACCCTTGTTGTATCTCCTCCGATATTAAATGAGCCGACAAGAGAGGGCGGTACTCATTACGGTGAAAGCGGACAAGTAACATTTGATATTGCAGAAAATTCTATTCCTAACGAAAAGTTCCTTGTTGGTTTTGAAGTGAAAATAAACGGCGAAACAGTATCTGAGGATAAAATTACAATTGAAAATAATAGTTGTATAGTTCCTTATGAAAATCTTACTAAAACTTTAAATATTACTTGTTCGGCATATTACTATGTTGAAATTGATTCTAATGAAGTAGGTTCAGACGGGAGTATTATCAAGGGAAGAGACACAATAAGTGGAAATTCGGAAGAAAAAAGCGTAGATATTTCGGTTAATAAATGGACACCCGAAATTGAATTTTCAAGTAACGAAGACAACACAATTTATGTTGATTATAACCAAAATAATTTTAGCTTTATTATTAACTTTAAAGAGGGTACAATAAGTGAAACAATTAAACCCACAGGACATTTTAGAGTATTTGTTAACAATAAAGAAGTACAGCAAGTATTTACTGACCAAAATGAACAAATAATTACAATAACAGATTATACTGCTCTTAACATTAACACATATACATTTTCAGTTAGATATTATCCTGATAATGATAGTTATACAGTATCGGAAGAAATTCAACTTACTGTTAAGAGTGTAAAAGATTATTATGTAATTTCACCCACGGAAGCAAGTGGAAATAATGGATGGTATACTGATAAGATTACTCTTGAGCCTAAAGACCCTTTTACTAAAATAATTATAGATAATATCACGTTAGATGAGCGTGGTGATGTTCTTCAAAAGAATGTTGAAATAAATTCGATTGAATCTGACGGCTCAATTGTAATCAACGAAGAAACAAAAGACGGTAAAATCAACTTCCATTTAGAAAATGAACAGGGGAAAACATCTTCAGCTACAACTTTTACCTATAAATTGGATAAGACTGCACCAAAAGCAGAAGATAAAAAGGAAAGTCCCGTAGAAGGAACATACAAATCTGATGAAAAAGAATACTCTCCTAAATTTACTAAAGGCGGAGATTGGTCTGTAGATGCAGGTAAAACACAGTATTTCTATCAATATGGTATACCACAGCATTTAATCGAACAACAATACCAAAAAGATAACCAAAATGCTGATGTTATAATGGGGTTAAATAATCCCAATGATTATAGATATTATTATTACGAAATTGGTATTACTGAAACAACTTCCGGGATTAATATTGATAGAATAAATGGAGAAATTAATAATCCTGTTGAGATTAATTATGATTTCGGGAATAAAACATCTGTATATATTAAATTAATCGAAATTAATAACAGCTATTATTTTATTATTGCTACAAAACTCGGAGAATACGGAAGTGACGATCCATTATTGGCAGATTCAGAAGATAATGTGTTATATTATGGGTGGACTGCAGAAAGAAAAGCGATAGAATGGATAAATGAAAATATATTTATATGTGATAATGCAGGACATAATTCTAAAATTTCAAATACTGATTCTGAAAAAAATCCAATTGCAGATACTAACGCAATACGTATAGAGTATACTGACGAAAATTTAAAAAGAAAACTTGATAACGAGTATACAGATATTAAAACATCACAGGAAAATTCTGATTATTGGATTTACAATAACCCTTTCTCTATGAGTATTTCCGGTGACCAAGCAGAAAATGCAAATGTTAGTATTAGTTTCAATGATGAGGATGTTATTATTGAAACTGACGAAAACGGCGATTATATATTTAAGCAAAATGATGAAGTTATTGATATTTCACTCGATGAGAATGGAAATTATTCTTTTAACCAAGACGGCAGATATGTAATCACAATAAGTGCAAATACTACGCTCAATACTCCTGACAAAGGGAAAGTTAACGGTACGTATGTTTCAGTTGTTCATATTATCGACAAAACTGCCCCCACAATAGAAAAGGTTGAATATTCACAAAGCTTGTCCGATAATAAGGATGGTGAGGGTTTATTTGATTCTATTCTAAAAACTATATCTTTCGGATTTTATAATCCCGATAAAGCCGATGGAAAAATGACTGCAACTGTTACAGCAAAAGATGTTACTTCCGGGGTAGAATTTTTGCAAATGCAATTTATAAATGAAGACGAAACAGCGTTTGATTTCGTAGATTGTGACATTGACGGTTATGATTTTGCGATTGATAATGACGGAATTAAAGATACTACAACTCTTATTTACGATTTAGATAATGATTTCACGAAGAGTG
>JAISIJ010000323.1 GCA_031262245.1 Oscillospiraceae bacterium
GTGGTATATCAATTTACACTCAGCGTACACACAATTTTCATCAAACTTTCACTTGACAACAGAGGAAATATATGTTATAATATTATCATGTCAGTATTACCTACCGTCAAATAAAAGGAGAAAAACAACAATGAAAAAAATATTCGCACTGACTATTGCGACTTATATGGCAATTGTAATGTCAAGTATTTCTGTTTTTGCCGTACCTATTGAGATGCCTGTTTATGAGCCGGAAATTGCAACGGAAGATGTCTATTCTCATTACGATAACAAGGGCAATAAAATTAAAGAAGTAACCGATTACGGAAAACACGGCAAACAAACCTACACATATGAATTCGATGAAAAGGGCAATTTAATCGAAAAAGCTGAGCTGGCAGATAGCGTTTACGGCACTTCACGCAACTACGTTTATACATATGAATATGACGATAACGGAAACAATATCAAAATAGTCGTTGATTACGATTATGACGATATTCGCACATACACATACGAATACGACAGCAGCGGAAACATGGTTTCAGCAATTAACGACCAAGGTGGCGGCGTTATAACTTGGCACTTTTTTGAATATGACGACAGCGGTAAAAAAACCAAATATATCACTAAATACGTCAATGATAAAATGGTAACAACTACTTATGAATATGCAAGTGACGGCAATCTGTTTAGAGAAATTCAAGTTCCGCCTTATGGTGATACAATTACATTCACATATGAATATGACAAAAACGGCAATTTAACAAAAGAAACCTGTAATTCGGTCGATAGCGAATATGACATGGCTTGGTATGAATACGATGATGCCGGAAATATGATAAGTGAATCTTATTACCCGGGAACTAATAATTCTACACTCAATTATAAATATGAATATGATGCTAATGGCAATATGACCAAATCAAGTTTTGGTTATAATGATAATTCACCGAGCATAGAAACGTATGAGTATGATATTAATGGCAATGTAGTTAAAGAAGTCCATAAAAACAGTGGCGGTGAGATTTCGAATACAATTTTGTATGAATATAATTCTGACGGAAATTTAGTCAAAAAAGATGAAGATTACGGTGACGGCGAAGGTGGCGAAGGGCATGTTGTTAATTATTATTATGTTTATGATGATGAAGTTACATACGGCGACCTTGACGGAAATGGCAAGATAGGGATAATCGATTTGGTGTTTTTGAATAAGTTTATGACCGGCGATATCACTTTGACTGATTATCATGTTGCCGATTTAGATGAAGACGGGGTTGTTAATGTAATTGATTTGGCGATTATGAAACGTTTAATGTTAACTGCAACCGCTTAACGCCAACACGTAATCAAAAGAAAGTGTGATAATAAAAAGAGGAAATTCTATTCCTCTTTTTTAATTTCCTTCGGGTTAACTCACTAATCACTCGTTCCCCCGGATGTCTGGGCGGTTAGTTTATGTCTTTTATTTTTTGTGTGAGTGGCGTAGTGGTTCACGCTAAGCGTTCGTGGGGCTCTGCCCCACACCCCGGTCAGAAAAATTTTTGAAAAAATTTTTCCGACACCTTTCAAAAACTTTTAATCGTTTTGGTTGTTGTAAGAGGCGTGGTGGTCAACGCTAAACAGGTACCACTCCAAACTATCCTTCAACGCCTTAATCGACGCATCTACAATATCCTCCGAAACCCCCACAGTAGTCCAACTAACCTCACCGTCACTGCTCTCCATCAACACTCGCACAGGAGCAGCCGTGCCGCAACCGCCATCCAAAATTCTAACCTTGTAATCCGTAAGCCTTGCCTTCTTTATCCTCGGATAAACCTCTTTCAGCGTCTTGCGTATGGCAGAATAAAGTGCATTAACAGGTCCGTTCCCCTCGGCAACAGACAGCCGAACCTCACCGTCAGGCAACTTTATCTTCACCACCGCAGTATCCACATATTTATCCCGAATTGTCTTCTCGCAAATCACCTTGTAATTTTTTATATTAAAAAATTCCTTATATTCGCCAATCGCACGCTTCACAAGAAGTTCGAATGATGCCTCTGCACTCTCGTATTGATAGCCGAAATGCTCATTCGCCTTTATCATATCCAAAATTTTCCGCAACCGTTCGTCTTCTTTGGTGATATTCGGCAAAACATCTTTTATTTTCTCAATCACCAATGCTCGTCCGGAAATTTCGGAAATGAGCAAATTCCGCTTGTTGCCCACAGCTTCGGGCGGAATGTGTTCGTAACTCGCTTTGCATTTCACGACACCGTCAGCGTGCATGCCTGCCTTGTGTGCAAAGGCAGCCGCTCCCACATACGGACTTTTGTCGGGAATTTTGATGTTGGAAATTTCTGCAATTTTGTGTGCAGTTTCGGTAATTTTGCTTATGTTGCAATTTGTTTCATAATTCATTTTGAGAGCAAGGTTCGGCAAAATTGCAGATAAGTCGGCATTGCCGCAGCGTTCACCTGTTCCGCCGAAAGTTCCCTGAACGTGAACCACGCCGGAATTCACGGCAGCCAACGTTCCGGCAGTAGCAAGGTCGGCGTCATTGTGGCAATGGATTCCCAGATTGGCGAATGTGAGTTTGCCCACGATTTCCGCAATTTCGTGCGGCAGAGTTCCGCCGTTTGTGTCGCAGAGAACAAGCCGCATCGCTCCGCTGTCAAATGCGGTTTGCAGGGTTTTTACGGCGTGTTCGGGGTCTTGCCGATATCCGTCAAAGAAATGTTCGGCAAGGAAGAAAACCTTTTTTCCATTTTTTGCAATTTCCGAAACAGAATTATGAATCAGTTTGAGGTTTTCGTCCTTAGAAATTCCCAAAATTTTCTCTGTGTGAAAGGAAGAAGCCTTCCCGAAAACGCTGACGTACTCGGTATCCGCAGACAAAAGAGCGGGAATTTCCGCCGGATTTGTCGACCCGAAGACAACAATCTTCGAATTTTTTACTCTATTAAAAAATGTCTTATCCTTGGGATTGGAAAAGGCATTACCACACTCAACAAAATCGACCCCGAAGTCCGAAAGAATTTCGAGGATTTTTATTTTATCGCCGATAGAGTAAGAAACACCCATACCCTGTGCACCGTCACGCAAGGTGGTATCGTAGATTTCGAGTTTGTTTGCCATAAGAATATTATACCATATTTTTTCACATTTGTCAAGTTGTTTTTTAAAAACAAAGATTTTTTCACATTCCGTACACAAAACCAACATAAAAATTTCTCTTGACATTTTGGAAATTTTATGATATAATATAAATGTCATAGTAATTATCGTTGAAATTTACGAATATCCCCATCATCGAGAGCCTGTACACATTTAATTTCAAACATTCCGACTGCTTATCCACCTAAAAATTGTCATTTAAACCTGTACACATTACTGTTCGTTTAAGATTCCACATATGAAGTTTCATAAAACATGCAATTAATGAACAAAAATGCTCTCTCCTTTCGGGTTATGTGCGATATTTCTATGCACTAAAACCATATCTTGTGCATATAATGGTACAAATCGTTATATGCCGGATAAAATCAAATGAAAGGAGTTTTTACATATGTTAAAAACACTTCGGAAGTCAAAATTGCTTGTTAAAACCACGGGCGTTTTAACGGCATTGGCGATGGCAACATGCCTTACGGCATACTTCGACAGCGGATATGAGGTATCCGCATACACACAAATTCGGCGAGGTGACGTTGACCGCAACGATGTTGTCGGGATATCGGATTTGGTTCTCGAAAATAAGTATTTGATTGGTCAAGCCAACATCGACCCCGACAGAGCCGACATTAACCACGACGGAGTTGTGGACATAACAGACAGTAATTATCTTGCTAATCGCCTTGTAGGCAATACTGTATCACCTACGTGGACAACATTTTATGCTGTCACCAGTATGACGAGCAACAATGCAGGGATAGAGAGGTATGTCAATTATGATGTGGAAGAAGGCACTACAAGTGATCCTTACCCTTTAACTGTTGATAACCCACAACCACCAAACGGTATTATGCCGTTAGATTTTAACAATGGCGAGGATGACAGAGACCCTTATACAGGTAGTCACGCAAATGCTATTATAGAGGTTGGTACATTAGTTGGCAATGTTTTTACATACAGAGGTTCTGGATTTATTATTGGTAATAATAAAGTTGTTACTGCTGCTCATTGTGTATATAATCACAATGAGCAAGAATGGAAAGATGTAAATACGATTCGTATTCAAACCGGAGAAATATATTATATTAAAAATGTACACATTCCAAAAGATGTTTATGAGGGTAATTTGACTAGTATATATGACTATGCACTGTTAAAAATTAATACCATTGTTAATGAGAATACTGTTGATGAGCATACTGTTGATTTATCCGAAGAATATGGTTATTTTGATGTAGGCATTGTTACAAACGACAGAATAACATACAACAACACTTCATTTAGTAATTCTCAGATACGTATTAACAATATCGGTATCATTGGTTATCCACAATCGACCATTTGGCTGGGGAATGAGATTATTGTAAATCCTCTCACTTCAAATAAAACAGATGCGGGTTCATTGTATGTTGGTTGGGGTTCATTGTTCATTCCGGAGGACTTACAAGATGAAGAATTATCTTTTTATACATATGGTTCTTCGGGTCAAAGTGGAGGTCCTATAATTTATGATAAAGATAATAATCATAATAATGAAAATGACTGGCTTGTTGTCGGAACATATAATACTATTATTTTGAATCAAGATTTTACCCCACTTTATTCCAAAAGTTGTAGATTCAATGCAAAACACTTGAAATTCTTTTTCAACAATCCAGAGTTTTAATTCGAAAGGAGAAAATTTAAAATGAAAAAATTAATCACAGCATTAACTGTACTGGTGATGCTATTTACCGCAACAACAAATGTGTTCGCAGGAAGGGTTCTTATTGAAAATCCCGAAGAGGTTTTCCCGCCGAACTATATTCGATTTGATGAATATGGATTTAGTGGGTATTATAATTCACTAAATTTCGACAGTAACAACTTTTATTATAATGAAGAATTTGATTGGTATGAAAGGGAAATAGCAGTCGGATATGGTGTAATTGAGGAAGATGGCGTCTGGTATATGTGTTCAAATCGAATTGAAGGAGAACCGGCTAACATTGTTGATTCTACTTGGAAAAAAGCTCCTCTTGCTGATGTGCTTGCGTCTGTGCCACGGTACGAGTACAAGATGTCGGACATGGCAACCGTTGAGAGATTTTTCAAAAACGAAGATATCGAAATCAACCTCAAAGACGCCCCTTACCTCGACCACAACGCCGATGGCAATGTGAACTCCGTTGACCTTTCGCTGATTAAGTATGAATTGTTGCATTGAGGTGCAAAGGAGGAAATTTAAAATGAAAAAATTAATCACAGCTTTAACCGCCACGATAATGGTAATGAGTATGGCAATGCCAACCTCAGCAACAATAAACGGGACAGAATATTATCCACCGCCAATAATGTATTTTAGTTTTGCACATTACGGATTTGATGGCTACTATGATTATCGTTGTTTTGACGGCGAAAATATTTACGTCTATGATGATGAAACAGGCAAATTGCTTATGGCAACAGAAATGGCCGGCTTTAATATACATGAAGAAAACGGTGTTTACTATATGTATTCAAAAAAAATTGACGGTGAAGAAGTTCCGGAAATACCTGGTGTGAAAAAAGCCCCGCTTGCTGATGTGCTTGCATCTGCACCACGGTATGAGTACAAGATGTCTGACATGGCGACCGTACAGCGGTTTTTCAGAAATGAGGATATCCAAATTAGCCTCAAAGACCAACCCTACCTCGACTACAACGCCGATGGAATTGTGAACTCCGTTGACCTTTCGCTGATTAAGTATGAATTGCTGCATTGAGGTGCAAAGGAGGAAATTTAAAATGAAAAAATTAGTCACACTTTTAACAGCATTAACAATGCTATTAAGCATGTCACTATCTGTGAATGGGGCAGATTTAGAAAACAATGACATTGCAACTGAACCTATCGCAGAAGAAAATTTTGAAGAGTATATAATAGAAATCTCTCCTTTTTTATATTATAAAGGAGTATATTATGATTCTTCTTCAATTGACATAAACAGATATTATCTAAATACTAAAACAGGCGAAATAGGTCACACTTGTGTAAGTAAGTATGCTATTGTCCAGCTTGATGATGGGAAGGACTATATACAACAAATCAATCCAAATTTTTCTCCCGAAGAACAATTTGTATATACCCCGATAGAAGAGGTGCTTGCAACGTTGCCGGTGATTGAATTTACAATATTCGATGCGGTGTCGGTTCAAAAATACATCAACGGTAATTATGCAATCAGTCTTGAAGCCCAACCCTACCTCGACCACAACGCCGATGGCAATGTGAATTCCGTTGACCTTTCGCTGATTAAGTATGAATTGTTGCACTAATGTAATATAGCAAAAAGAGAGGATAATATCCTCTCTTTTTTATTTACATCACCTGTATAAAACTCACCTAAATCGGACATAATATCAATATGGAAAAAATAAAAACTCTTATCAACGCACCCGAGGTTTGCGTTTGCATTATTGATGAACAACCACAGATGTTCTTCGGTGTCCAAAGCACCGACAGACAAACCATTATGAACAATGTCGTTGGGCTTGCTAAGGCGGCAAAGGTCTTTAACATTCCCATTGTGTTGTCAACGGTTGAGTCTGAATCGTTCTCCGGCTATATTTACAGCAAGTTGCAGGACGTCTACCCGATTTATGCTCCGATTGAACGGACTACGCTTAATTCGTGTGAAGACAAAAACTTCAAACAAGCCGTAGAAAAAACAGGGAAGAAAAAACTCGTAATCGCCGGTCTTTGGACCGAGGTTTGCGTTACTCTTCCGACAATATCGGCTATTGCAGAGGGATATGATGTAATTATCGTCACCGATGCAAGCGGCGGAGCAACGAAAGAAGCCCACGATATGGCGATTTTGCGAATGGTTCAGGCGGGAGCGGTTCCGGTGACTTGGCAGGCGTTAATGCTTGAATGGCAACGTGACTGGGCGAGAAAAGATACCTACAATGCGGTAACT
The DNA here is from genome assembly GCA_031262245.1 of Oscillospiraceae bacterium. Classification (GTDB taxonomy): domain Bacteria; phylum Bacillota; class Clostridia; order Oscillospirales; family Ruminococcaceae; genus BNZF01. The sequence continues at coordinate 7,083 of JAISIJ010000323.1, forward strand.
GCGGTTATCAAAGAACACGGCGGTGCATACGGCATGGGTATCGAATATGCAACAACGATGTTGCCCCCCTCTGCCACGAGCAGTTGATTATTTTAAATTAATTTAAACTCAAAAAAGCGGTGTGAAGAGCCGTTTTTTTGTTTGTGTTTTATTTTAACAACTCAATCACCGACATTACTTTCTTTTTCGCATCAATATTAACATCAAGTGTATTTAAATATTCTTTTTCACTATTATCTTTTTTATCATCATTATAATCAACTATTTTTTTAAACCATTTATCTCTTTCATCTTCTAACTTGTCAATGTTGATTTTCAGATAATCAAGAGGATTTTTAAATATTTCGGTATTATCGCCTAAACCATTATAGCTTAAACTACTTGTAGAAAGAAAATGTCTGTCAAAACGTGAATTTTCGGAAGTAGCTCTGTGAGCCGCAGGTTCACGGGGAGTAATTACAGTTTGAAGTCCTTCATCTCTTGTAATTACGTTCATGGAAACTAATTCACCCATCAACGACATCCAATCATCATTAATTCCGGGAAGCATATTTTCGATATCATATTTGCCGTTCAAATATTCTTTTTGTTCTGCCGTAAGAGTGTATGTCGGAGGGGTAGAATGTTCTTTAAGCGTGTTATTCCTCATTGCATTGGCGAAGAATTCAAATTTGTTTACAGAAGAAAGCCCGTTTTCATCATAATAATTTAACGAAGAATCGTCCTTGCTTTCGGTCGTGTTGCCGTTCAACACATCTTCAAAAGGAATTTCCGATGTTGTTTCTGTTTTGGTGTTTTTGCTTTCGGTTTGCATTAAACCAAGTCCGGTTAAAAGTGTAGATGAGTTGCTCATTGATGATATTTGCATAATAAAGTCCTTTCTATTTCAACAACTCAATTACCGACAGAACAGTTTTTTTCGAACTAATATTAACATCTAACGCATTCAAATGACTTTTGGTATATTCG
>JAISIJ010000324.1 GCA_031262245.1 Oscillospiraceae bacterium
AAGGCGGCGGAGAGGATTATGAGGGGTGCTGATAAGAAACAGACGGATAGGGGGGAGAGATGAGATAGGGCGTAAGCAATACTTCCTTTGTGTTTTGATAAAATTAATAAAATACTATTGAAAAATTCATTTTATTATAATACTATATTTATGAATACACGAAAGGGCTAAATTAAAATGGCAACAGCAACTCTATTTAAATGTGCTTCTTGCGGAAGCGATATTCCAATCAGCAATATCAATTCAACAACAAATTGCCCATACTGTCACCAAAGTTACTGGATTGACGAAGATTTTGAAGAACAGATTAAGACAACAATAAAAAACACTGGTGAAGTATTAGTAAACAACGTGCGAGATATAAGTATTCCAGACGTTAAAAATCAAGTCTTAAAAAAAGACCTGATTGAATTTATGAAAATAAACCAGAGTATTGCAATGTTGCTATTAAAGAAAGACGAATTAGATAAAATTAAAACAGCAAATGATGAAAAAATCGCTAAGATAGAGAGCAGCATAGGCTTAGATTATTCTGATCTTCCTGAAAAAACAATTAGTTATAAGTCAGATGTATTTGCCGCTCTTTTTCTCCTAAGTTATATATTAGGCATAGTATTTATTATTATTAGCGGAGTAAGAGTTTCTGAAGATGTTTTATCAAATATTGTTGTAACTGCTTTTTGGCCGATATTAGTTATAGCAAGTCTTGTCGGTGGTGCTGCATCATCCGGCAGTTTAGTATTATGCTTTTTATTGTCATTAATCCCGGTATACATCTATATTGCTTATATTGTTTTTAAAAAGAAAGAATACAGTGATTATAATTTAACATTAGATGACAAAAAGAGAGAATTGGATTTAACACGTATTAATGACATAAAAAAACTTATAAAAATGAATTTTTCTATTTCTCAAGAAAGTGAATTACTAAATAAAATTACAAAAGAAATTACTCAATTAAGAGGTAAATCTCCAATTTATAAGGTAACAAGACAATTAAGTTTGGGTGATGTCTATAAAACCAACGGTGCATTTGATTTCTTCCGCATAAGTGAACTTGAATATTCAATTAGTGTATTAGCAAAAATCGATTATGCTCTGTGGCGTATGGAAAAAGCACCTATTGAATTTGAAGTTGCTTGTTCAGGATTTGAATTTAATCGAAATAAATTGCCATCATCATTAGAATTCCAATATGAAAAGTATACTAATGAATGCAAGGATGTTATTAGCTTCTCAAAAAAGTGCATAAATCATATAACGAATTGACATTTAAATTCCGTGTCATATAGAGCGAAATAATAACCAAATCATAAACAACTTTGTCATTATATTGTCGTCATTAAATATTTATTTCTCTCCGAATTTTATGTCACATATTCTTTTAAAATAACTACAGCTCGATATCAAAGCATTATAGTTGCCATAATCAAGCAGCGTACCACTATCCATAACTAATATTTCATCATATTTTTCGATCAGTTTTCCTGAAAAATTGTGCGATATGAAGATAACAGTTTGGTCTTGAAAACTTAATGCCAATTTTTCAATTTCATAAGCAGTTTCTATATCTAGAGTTGAAACGACTTCATCAAATATTAGAACTTTTGCTGAATCAAGCAAACTTCTTGCAATTTCGATACGTCTTTGTTCTCCGCTTGATATATTAAACCCTTCATCCAATATTTCTCGCTCAAGATCTAATTTTACTTGTGCAAGTCGCACAGCTTTATCTATAACCTCATTATTAAATGTTCTAAACAAAGTTATGTTTTCCCTGACTGTACCAGACAACAATGAAACGTTTTCGTTAAGATAGGATATGCTCTTGCAAATTTCACTTCCAACAGTATCGTTGATATTTTTATCATTAATTAGAATGTATCCAGTTGTTGCTTCATACCACCTATTAAGTGCTTTGAATAAAGTGCTTTTCCCTGAGCCATTCATTCCAACAATTAAATACTTTTTCCCTGTTTCAAATGTAAAAGTAAATGAATCGATTATTTTTTTATTTTCAATTACTAATCCAAAATTCCGAAATGTTATATCGTATTTAGAATTGTAATCCCAATTATTTTCCTTAATTACAGCATCACTTGTAGGATTCTGCTCTTTGTTCATAGATAATCGCTCAATTTTACGCACTATCTCTTTAACTGACCTTATGGCATTAATATTATTGATTACACTTTGCAATGGATCTGCTAAATCGCTTGCGAACGATTGAGCGGCAATGACCGTCCCAATAAGAATTTCACCTTTTGCAACATAAATTAAACCTAGTCCAACGGCAATAAACTGCATAAACCAAGAAAGAAGAGAACCAACACTGTTTCCGAGAGTTAAAGCGTATTCAGAATCAAAATGCGCATTTTCCGTATCGCTATTTAGTGTGCTAAATTTCTCAGAAATAATTGGTTCTATAGAATAGTTTTTAATTGTCGGGTATGCTCCTATGTATTCTTTCACGCCTTGAGTGAATCTTGATAGCCAGTTTGAAAATACCAAGTTTTTATTACTTAAATATTTTGAAAACAACATTGGTATAAACATACTTAGGATACCAAATGCTGTAATCGGTGTTGCGAGCTTGACGTTTAGCACAAAAAACGATGTACCAAGAATTAATATTGCAAATACATTTGAAGTCAAAGCTACTATTTAATTGAAAAATCTATTCTCAATTATTGTTATATCGTTAGTAAAAAGTGAAATATACTCCCCGCTTGATGCGTACCTTGATATACTGGCAGTATCCAACCCCAAAATATTTTTAAATAACGAATGCTTAATTTCTTGACGTGCATTACATATAAATCGGTTTCGCAAAACGCTTGATACAAATCCAACGACTCTTTTTATAATCCATAACAAAAATCCGCCTGTTAAAAGTTTGAGAAGCAAAATTTTGTCCGCATTTGGATAAGATGAATTAAATAGCTTCTGTAACCAAAATTTGAGTATTGAATTTATCGATGGTTCTGCTATGATAAATATTATAATAAAGAATATGTACCATTTTTGTTTTAACAGAATTTTTATCATAAAAATTATCCGTTTTTAAATTCTCTCTCTCTGCAGTTCCCAAATATCCCCTATGTATGAGCATGTCAACTCTGCCAGTATTATAACATCGTCATCAACAAAATATACTTTGAGTTCTTTA
>JAISIJ010000339.1 GCA_031262245.1 Oscillospiraceae bacterium
ATACTTCCCGATTCGTCAATAACAAAAATCAAGTCAATCGATTCATCGCTTTCTTCATCACGAACGGGAGGTCTTATGTCAACAAGCCATACCAAATCAAACTCTACTTTGTTAAGGAGAATATACTTTGAAAAATGATTTACTGTTGCGGTTACCTTGCCATTAACAACTGTCTGGTCGGGGAGTTCTTCAAGTTCGCCGGTTTCTTCGTTGAAATAGTATATGCGTGGTTGGAAAGTTTCGCCTATTTCACCTAAAGCTGTATCATATTCAAAGGACATTTCGGCTGTATTAAAAGTTCCCTCAATATAAAAATCAAAACCGGTTCCGAGATACCCTGGTATGGTTTGAGTAAAGCGGATATCATCAGCCGCATTAGCAGGTACTATATCAAGTGTTCCCACTTGATTTCCGGTCATATTAAGCGTTACAGTTGCCTGAACCGGATTAGCTTCATTTATTTCTGCGGTAGACTCAGTAATGGTAAAACTTTCGTTAAATATTAATGGGTCAGTACCATATTTAACTTCATTGCCATCATTTGCTTTGTCGCCGTCTGTATCGGGATTATGAGGGTCGGTCATATATGTCATTACCTCTTCATAATCTGATAAGTCATCAGCATCAGGGTCAGAATTTAGTGGGTCTGTACCAAAAGTTTGAACTTCTTGGATATGAGTGAGTTCGTCTTGGTCTAAATCTTCATCTGCATCCGAAATACTGTTGAAATTTGTATCCGGTAAAATAGGGTCTGTTCGTGTAATTTTCGCCTCTTGATAATCGGTCAACTTATCACCGTCAGTATCCGGATTCTCAATATCTGAACCATAGAAATTTTCTTCCCAATTTAAAAGTCCATCTCCGTCATTATCGTTGGTATCAAGGTCAAGTCCGATAGCATTCTTATCATTACTATTAAGAATGTTTATAGTTTTTTTCGTCTTAATACCATACTTAGTTTTTGCTGTGACGGTTACGGTATTCTCTCCCACAATAAGAGGCGGAGAGAGATATTGCCAATCTTCAGCCAATTCAAGATTTTCGTGAACAAGTTCCAATTTCCCCGCAAATATATCAATTGATAATGATTCTAAGTCCTTATTGCCGGTAACTAATCCATCTATTAAATCGACAGGTTCAGTTATCAGAAATTTTTCGCCTGAATAATCGAATTGTTCAAAATCAGAAGTATTTATGGTTATTTCCGGAATAATAGTATTGGGCAAATAATATTGCACGAATGTTTTGAGGATATAATTTTTGTCTGCAAAAGATATAGTATACTCTACTTCAAAGCTTTTTTGTTGCCGTTCTACAGCAAAAATATTTAAAGGAACTGCTTGTACTAAAATTGCACATCCCACAAATAAGCAAAGAAATTTAGAACCGAATTTTCTCACTTTACGATTTTTACATAATACAAGAGCTAAAATCAAAGAAATTCCGCCTACAATAAAAGGCATAATTTGAAAATTTTCCCCGGTTTTAGGAGCCGAATCAATTTTATCATTATTATTTTGCGTGTTTGTTACATTTACAGTTGAAGTTGTGGTTGTTGCTTGTGAACCATCAGTAGTTGTAGTTGTCGCTTGTGAACCATCAGTAGTTGTAGTTGTTGCTTGTGAACCATCAGTAGTTGTAGCCGGAATTACGTTTGCCGGTGTTACATTTTCATTTATCTTAAAAGAAAGCGTCACTTTATCGTGTGCCTTTATAGCCCCTTTAAAAGTGGTTTCTTCAGAACTTTTCAATTCTTCTGGGATTATATTGTTAATACCCACGTCATCAAAGTCAAAATCAGTATCGTTTTTTATTTCTATATTAACATTTGCTGTTTCATTAGCTGTATATTGTTCCTTATCGGTAGAAATATTAACTGTTAAGCCATTTTCAGAATGGCTCGTTGCATTTGCAGTTAATGTGAATATGGGTAGTGTCAACATAACCACAATTATAATAAATAACGGATATAGCCGTCTTTTTGTATTCGCCATAATATGTATGGCACGTTTTGAATTGCTACTAAACATAGTATGATATTCCTTTCTTTTGTGTAGCTATGCTACTTTATTTTTCGTAAATTTTATTAATTTACGAAAAATAAAAATCACCAGTATTTAACAAAATTTCGAACCTTATTTGTCAAATATTGTCGAAATCCGCCTCACATATACATTATAATCCTTTTAAAAAATAATGTCAAGTATGTTCTTGTAAATTTTCAATTAATAAATATATCATTTAGTAGGTTAAATTTACATATGAGAAATTATTCATATTTCATTATAACATATATTCTTGAAAAAGTCAATAGGTTTTTCAAATTTTTCAAGATTAAACCTGAACCGACACAACAGCATTGTAAAAATTATGGTTTTCATGTTATAATATTAGTTAATATGGTCAGAAATCTGGTCAAAACGAAGGAGGAAAGCCAATGAGAATGGCAAGAAATATTTATTACCGCAAAGACGGACGTTTTGAGGGGCAATATGCAGACGGATTTAATGCAAATGGAAAGCCAAAGAATCGCTCTGTTTTCGGCAAGACATGCAATGAAGTTAAGGATAAACTGGAAAAAGCGAAGAGTGTTTCTATAAATTTATGTTCGCCAACGGCGAATAAATCCACAGTTATAGGGGCAGTTTCGGAATATCTGAACGAAACAAAAATGCGAATCAAGCTTCTACGCTTGGAATTTACAGCAGATATCTTGACACCTACATTATACCATATTTCGGAAACACTCGCTGCGATAAATTAACAGTGGAAATGTTACAAAATTTTGCAAATAAACTCCTTGAAAACGATTGTCGGTAATTACCACACAGTATGTTTTTAATTTCTTAAAATCAGCATTGTTCGCTGAAAAAGAGTGCATATTTGAGGTAAAATTTCCAAAACAAGTAAAATCAAATGCCGAGTACCTATCAGTAAATGAACAAAAACGCCTTGAAAAGGCGGCAAAAGACCGTGGTTCGACCGATTATATCGCTGTTA
>JAISIJ010000357.1 GCA_031262245.1 Oscillospiraceae bacterium
GACTGTTGAGGCAAATAACAATATAAGAATTTTACAGTTAGAGGAATTGCAGGAGATTGAAAAAATCCTTGCGGAACTCTCTGCAATGATGGGGGAATGTGCAGAAGAGTTGATTAATAACTATAAAAATTATATTGAATTGGAATTATATTTTGCTAAAGCGAAGTTAGGTGAACGGTGTAATATGCCTAAGATAGGGAATAAGGTTGATTTAAAAAATGCCAAACATCCCCTTATTAAAAATGCTGTTCCCATTGATATATCCGTTGAGGGCGTTTTAATAATAAGCGGTTCAAATATGGGTGGTAAAACAGCGGCTTTGAAAACAGTCGGGTTGCTTACGCTTATGACACTTTGCGGTTTATTGATACCTGCCAAAGGTGAAATTAAAATATTCTCTAAAATACTTGTTGATATTGGTGACAATCAAGATATTGAACAGGGATTAAGCTCTTTTTCTTCTCATATTTTGAGAATTACGGATATATTAGAGAAAGCAGACAGCGATACACTTGTTTTGCTTGACGAACCTATGAACGGTACAGACCCTTTAGAGGGCGGTGCTTTGTCCGTTGCAATTATTGACGAGTTGAGAGGTAGAGGAGTTAATGTTATTGCCACTACCCATTATCAGGAATTAAAACTCTATGCTATGAATACAGATGGCGTGAAATGCAGCAGCGTTGAGTTTGATTTGGAAACTTTAACACCGAAATACAGACTTATTAATACTGCAGGAGCTTCATACGCTTTCCATATCTCAAAAAAGTTAGGGCTTTCCGAGGATATAATTGAAAATGCAAAAAATCTTTTAAATGACGAGAATAAAGGTTTTGAAAAAGCTTTAGATGAATTGCGTTTAAAAACAGAGGAATTAAACGAGAAAACGGAAGAGATTGAAAAACTTAAACTCGAAACTCAAAAAAATGCAGAGCTTGTTAAAAGACAGTCTGAACTTGCAAACAGGGAGATTGAAAATGCAAGGCGGAAAGCAGAAACGATTATTGACAGCGTAAAAGCTAAAACAAACGGTATGCTTACCGACCTTGAAAAACTTATTAAAGAACAGAAACGTGCCGAGGCGGAAAAACTTGTTGAAGAAACTTTTAAAGAGCTTGAACCGCCGAAAGAAGAGAGTAAACCGGCTAAACTCCAAAAAGGCAAAAAGATTATTCTTACGGGACCTGATTTCCCCAGAGAAAAGAGAAATACTAATTTTAACAGAGTTGCAAAAAGCGAACTGGATATAAGAGGATATGATTGTAACCAAGGGCTTATGGAAATGGAAGAATTTATTAATGATGCAATTCTTGCAGGGAAATCACAAGTTACGATAATCCACGGACGGGGAACAGGGGTTTTAAGAAATGCCTGTCAGAACAGATTAAAACATATGAAAGCTATTAAATCTTATCGTAACGGTAAATACGGTGAGGGTGAAGACGGCGTTACAATAGTATTATTGAAATAGAGGTTAAAAATGGATTTAGCACAATTAAGAATGAATGAATTGTATGAGTTGATAGAAAAATATAACAAAGCTTATTATGATAATGATAATTCGCCTGTATCTGATTTTGAATATGATAAATTGTTGCGTGAACTGAAACAGGCGGAGATTGATAATCCTCAATATAAAAGAGAAAATTCTCCAACAGAAACAGTCGGAGGAACAGTCTCAAGCACATTTGAAAAGATTACACATTCTGTTCAAATGGGAAGCTTACAGGATATTTTTAATTTTGAAGAATTGAAAAAATTTACGGATAAATTCAGCAATGAAACAGAATTTATTGTTGAACCTAAGATTGACGGTTTGAGTGTTTCTTTAGAATATAGCAACGGCAGTTTTACAAGAGGTTCTACCAGAGGTGATGGTTTTATCGGTGAGGATGTTACTCAAAATCTTAAAACTATTAAGTCAATACCTAAAAAAATCAGCTATAAGGGTGATTTGGAGGTTCGCGGCGAAGTTTATATGAGTAAAGCGGTTTTTGCGGAACACATAAACAACGGTGAGGATTTTGCCAATCCACGCAATGCCGCCGCCGGCTCTTTACGTCAAAAAAATCCTCAACTTACAGAGGAAAGAAAGTTAGATATTGTTATTTTTGATATACTGAACACAACAGAAAAATTCAGCTCTGACAGCGAACAGTTAGAATTTTTAAAGCAATTGAAATTTACTGTTGTTGAATTTAAAGCTTGTAAACAATTTGAAAAAATAACGGAATATATTGAAAATATTGATAAACAACGCAAGGATTATCCTTTTGAGATTGACGGAGCTTGTATTAAGGCAAATGATTTAAGTATTCGTGCGGAAATGGGTGCGACTTCAAAATCTCCGAAATGGGCTGTTGCTTATAAATATCCGCCCGAAGAAAAGGAAACTACTGTAAAATATATTGAGGTAAATGTGGGAAGAACAGGGACTTTAACGCCTGTTGCAATCCTTGAGCCTGTGCAATTAGCGGGGACAACTGTTTCCCGTGCATCTTTGCATAATCAGGATTTAATAACACAAAAGGATATACGCATTGGTTCTATGGTGCTTGTTCGTAAAGCTGCCGAGATTATTCCGGAGGTAATAAAAGTTACAAAACAAGCGGATACAGAGCCTTATTATCTCCCTGAAAACTGCCCTGTTTGCGGTAAAAAAGCAGTTTCCGACGGCGCTTCAAAAAAATGTACAAATGAAGAATGTCCCTCAAGAACTTTAAGAAAATTGATATATTTTGCTAAAGTTATGAATATTTACGGTTTGGGAGATGCTGTTGCACAGCAGTTAATTGAGAAAAAATTGGTTTTTAAGTTATCGGATATATACAAATTAACTACTGAAAGTCTTTTGAATATTGAGGGCTTTAAGGAAAAATCTGCTTTGAATATATATAATTCAATACAAGATTCTAAAAAACAACCTTTTTATAAGTTAATATCTGCTTTAGGAATAGATGGGGTAGGGGAGCAGAATGCAAAGCTTCTTACAAAAAAATTATTTTCCCTTGACAATCTTTTGTCGGCAGATTATAATACTTTATTGTCTATTGAACGTTTCGGTGATATTATTGCAAATAATGTATATGATTTTGTTAATAATGCACAAAACAGAGCTTTGCTTGAGGAATTCAGAAACAGCGGTTTGACCGTCGAAAGCGAAAATACCACAAGCAGTGAGAAATTAAAAGATTTGACATTTGTAATTACAGGTACTTTGCCGACACTCAGACGTGAACAAGCAAAAGAGATTATCGAAAGCAACGGCGGCAAAGTTTCAAGTAGTATTTCAAAAAAAACTAACTATCTTCTTGCAGGTGAAGAGGCAGGTTCAAAACTTGATAAAGCACAATCTCTGGGTGTTGCTGTGATAACGGAACAGGAATTTTCGGATATGTTAAAGTAGAGTCATTCCATTTTTAATTAAGAAAAACGGAATGATTATAACCGCCGAAAATCGGCGGTGCGACGGCATTGCCGGCGAGCGTTGACATTGAATTTATTTCAATGTCAACAAGATTTACTATAGAGGATTTTTACAATGTTATGAGTAAAAAAATTGAAACTGATTTAAATCCTGAATATTTAAATGATTTTATTACCTATATGAGAGTTGTAAAAAATCGTTCATTGCTTACTCTTCAAGAGTATAATATGGATATACGGCTGTTTTTACAATATACCCTTTTTACCAAATTCAAGGGCAAAGAAGATACTGAAAATCTGACGATTTTCAGTATTGAAATGCTTGAAAAAGTAACATATATGGATATATACGGATTTTTAAATCACTTGATAGACGACAGGCAATGTTCATCTTCTGCAAGAGCAAGGAAAATATCTGCAATCAAAAGCTTTTATAAATATCTTACAAAAGATACTGTAAAAATTTTAGATAAAGACCCCACAAAATCTATAGATGCACCGAAAATAAAACAGGCTTTGCCTAAATATCTCTCAATGGATGAAAGTGTCGAACTCCTTGATAATGTAAATTCTAAGTTTATTGAAAGAGATTATTGCATTATAACATTATTTTTAAACTGCGGTATGCGTTTAAGTGAATTAGTGGGAATTAATATTGATGATATTAATTTTTCAGCAAGAACACTAAGACTTTTCGGTAAGGGCAACAAGGAACGAATAATATATATCAACGATGCCTGTGTTAATGCTTTGGATAATTATCTTGAAGTAAGAAAATTATTTATTGAAAACAAGGAAATTAAAGACCCCAATGCTGTTTTTTTAAGTCAGCATTGCAGACGTATAAACAAACGCCGTGTTCAGCAGATTGTTGCACTTGCGATAAAAAATGCGGGATTGACGGGAAAAGGTTATTCTCCTCATAAACTTCGCCATACCGCCGCAACGCTTATGTATCAATTCGGAGATGCGGATATGTTGATTTTACAGCAAATTTTGGGACACGCTCACGTTTCCACAACGGAGATATACACCCATATAGGTAATGTTCAAGTTGAAGAAACTATGAAGAAAAATCCTCTTTCAGATATTGTCAAAGGAGAGGGCGAAAATTAAATTTGTAGATTATCACTAAAAAAGCTTGACAAGTTGTGTGAGATATGCTAAAATTGTTTGTTGACTGACTGTAGGTGTCAGCAAATGTAATTTAATCAAATAAAGTAACAGTTAATTTGGGAGATGACAAGTGTATGTCTGAAATGCTGAAACCGGTTGAACAAGTTAAACCTTTCCAAGATTTAGTTAAAGATTTATCCGAAACAATGGGAATAGTAGTTGGTATTGTGGACATTTCATCCACAGTCATTGCCTGTTCTGATGTATCAAAAATCGGTACATTCAGCATATCTCTGAGTTTTACAGATAGTTATGAATTATTTACCTGTGACGGTTTTACTTATAAACCTTTCGGAGATATAACAAAAACTCCCGATTATGCGGTATTTGTTGAGGGTATTAATGTCCAATCCGAAAAATTCGCAAATATGCTTGCGATAGCTTTTACCAATATCAAAACATATTTTGACGAAAAATATGACCGTAATAATTTCATTAAAAACGTTATTTTGGAAAATGTTTTGTCAGGAGATTTGCTCATAAAAATCCGTGACTTAAAACTCAATAACGAAGTATCAAGGGTTGTATTTTTAATCCGTGTTATCAGTACAAGTGAGGCTAATGCTTTTGATGTTGTAAGAAATTTATTCCCTGACAAAACAAAAGATTTCCTCTTTGCTCATACAGAAAGTGATATTGTATTGGTAAAAGAGATTAAAAATAATAATACCTCTGCGGATTTTGAACTCTTAGCGGAAACTATTCTCAGCACATTAAGCAGCGAGTTGTATGTCAATGCCAATATCGGTATCGGTACACCCGTTGATAATATCAAAGATTTGTCTATCTCTTTTAAAGAGGCAGTACAAGCCCTTGAAGTGGGAAAAGTTTTTGATAACGAAAAACCCATTGTTAATTATGTAAATTTAGGGATTGCACGTCTTATATACCATCTCCCCGAAACCCTTTGCAAAACATTTTTAAACGAAGTGTTTAAAAGAGGTTCTGTTGAAAGTCTTGACCAAGAAACTCTCTTTACAATTCATAAATTCTTTGAAAATAATCTCAATGTATCCGAAACTTCCCGCAAACTCTTTGTTCACAGGAACACTCTTGTTTATCGTCTTGAGAAAATCAAGAAATTAACAGGACTGGACTTGCGTGAATTTGACCACGCTATTGTGTTTAAAATTGCTCTTATGGTAAAGAAATTCCTTATCTCCAAAAAAGGTGCGTAAAGAGCGGTTTGCTTAGTAACGGCAGTATATTGTAACAAACAGCATCTATCTGTTATTTACAGTAAATAATTGAGCGGAGGTAACAAACGGTGTTTTAACACCTGATTATTATGAGCGTTGAACTGAATAATGTTTCTGTTACTTACCATAACGGATATGAAGCGTTGCATAAGGTAAATTTGCTTGTTGAAGACGGAGAATTTGTTTTTGTTGTCGGAGCAAGCGGAGCAGGGAAGTCTACGCTTATTAAACTGCTTTTGCGGGAACTTGCCGCAACAACGGGAATTGTCAAAGTAAATGGTTTTGACTTAACAAAAATGCGTAAATCAAAAATCCCCAAACTAAGACGTTCAATCGGTACTGTTTTCCAAGATTTTCGACTTATTCCTACTTTGAATGTGTTTGACAATATCGCTTTTGTTTTGAGATGTGTGGATAAACCCCGCAGTTATATAAATCAACGTGTACCATATCTTATAAATCTTGTAAATCTAAATCACAGAATACATTCTATGCCGAATGAACTTTCCGGCGGTGAACAACAGCGTGTTGCTCTTGCAAGAGCTCTTGCAAACGACCCTAAACTTCTCATTGCAGACGAGCCTACAGGCAACATCGACCCTGAACTCTCCTATGAAATTCTCGACCTTCTCAAAGGTATCAACGAATGTGGCACAACAGTTGTGATTGTAACTCACGAACACGAACTTGTCCAACATTTCGGCGGCAGGGTTATAAGTATCAGCGACGGACAGATTGCTTTTGATGAACAAATGCGTGGCGAGGGGGGCTAGGGGGCTAATTTTGGGGGTCTGGGGGTCTAATCCGAGGGCTTGGGTCTAATTCGTGAGTCTGAGATAAGGGCTTGGGTCTAATTCGGGGGTCTGGGATGAGGGCTGTGTGGCTAATTTGAGTTGCCGAGGTTTACTCCGTATAAAATTTTTATATACAGAAAGTGTTGAATTAAAAAAATGAAAATAGGTAGTGTAAATTACCTTATAAACGAAGGCTTTGAAAATGTCTGGCGAAATAAAATAATGGCTTTTGCGTCTTTCTGCGTTTTGCTTGTTTCTATTTTGCTTGTGGGATTTTCATTTCTTTTTGCAATAAATATTAACGGTATAATCGGAGATATTGAAGATAAAAATGAAATTGCGGTATATCTCGGAGATATTGATTCAAACAATGAATTTGTTCCTGCCGATTATGCCGATATTGCAATAATTGAGGGACAATTACTCAATATGGATAATATTGAAAGCATTACTTTCTATTCTAAAGAACAAGCTTTTTTGGATATGAAAAATCAACTCAGAAGTAATGGTGAAGATAATGTTGATGTGCTTTTTTCCGAGATTGAAAACGAAAATCCCTTACCCGACGCTTACCGTGTCAAGTTGACTGATGTTAATAAAATGTCACAAACTGTTGCAAATATTTCCGCTTTACCTCACGTTTACAAGGTTAACTCTCCTAATACTTTCGCAAACGTTTTAGTTGAATTGCGAAAAATTGTTACATTTATATCCATTGGCGTTATGGCTGCAATGACATTGATTTCGCTTGTTATTATTTCTAATTCTGCAAAAGTCAGTGTTTATGCAAGACGTAATGAAATTAATATTATGAAATATGTCGGTGCAACGAATGCATTCATACGACTGCCGTTTTTTGTTGAGGGTCTTGTAATCGGTTTGCTTGCGGGATTTTCCGCCTCGGTAATTACTTGGTTCACCTATGACTACATTATTTCGGCTATTTCAAACGAACAAACAGTATTGCTTATAATACAAAACGGATTAGTGCCTTTTGAGAGCATTGCGTTCCCTGTTGCAATTGCTTATGTTGCAATAGGAGCGTTAATAGGTTCTATGGGAACGGCACTTTCCGTAAGAAAACATTTGGATGTGTGATATGAAGAAAATATTATCTTTAATTGTATGTTTCTCTCTGGTAGTTGCAAGTCTTTCTTTTCCGAATACAGTTGCAGAAGAGGTAGATGTAACAAAAGAAGAGCAAAGTATTGCGGAGATTGATGCTAAAATACAAAATAATAAGGCTAAAATTTCCGAATTCCAAAAAGAACTTGAGGCTAAAAAATCGGATATTAAATCCGAGAGAGAAAACTTAGAGATTTTACAGCAAAAAATCCTTCTTCAGAACGAGAATATCGTTGCTGTTCAATCGCAAATTGACATTTTAGACAGACAAATACAAGCAAAAGAGAATGATATTGCTACCCTTGAGGCAAGTATTGTCCAACAAGAGGCGGATATTGCAGACGAGATTGAGGCTTTTAAGAAACGTTTGCTTGCAATGTATGTATCCGATACTGCTGATATTACCCAAATTCTCGTGGGAACAAGTGATTTTATTGACATACTTGCAAGAGTACAGGTTGTTCAAAGTGTTTCAAAACAGGATAAGAAAATGCTTGATGAACTTGACGAGCGTTTGAATAATCTGAATATTGACAGACAAAATATTGAAACAGAAAAAATTGAATTGCAGATAAAGAAAGAAAATACCGAAAAGAAAAAAGAAGAATTCCAAGGTTTATTAGACGATTTAAATAATGATATGGCAGATATTCAGGCAAGAATTGACGAACTTGATGCCGAAGAAGCAAATATCAATTGGCAAATTAATGTTGCTAATGACGAAAATGAAGATTTTGAGGCAGAATCTGCAAGATTAGAGGAAGAAATTAAACGCAAACAGGAAGAGGCGGCAAAAAAAGCAGCTATGAAAGCCTTAGACCCCTCTCTTCTCTATACAGGCGGTGCTCTTAACTGGCCTGTTCCCTCTTCATATATGGTTACAAGCGGTTTTGGTCCTCGTTGGGGTACAACACACAGAGGTTTAGACATTGGTGCCCCCTCCGGTTCACCTATTGTTGCGGCTGAAAGCGGAGTTGTAATTGTTGTAAACCCAAGCGGTTGGGGCGGCGGGTATGGTAAATATGTTGTTGTTTCACATAATGAAAGCCTTTCAACACTGTATGGGCATATGTCTGAAGTAGGATGTGCAGAGGGTGATGTTGTCACAAGAGGACAGGTAATAGGATATGTCGGTTCAACCGGCGACAGTACCGGCAATCACCTCCACTTTGAAGTGCGTTACAACGGAGCTCGTACAGACCCCACCAGTTATTTATAGTTAGATTTACTGTATAGTCATTCCATTTTTCAATAAAAAAAATGGAATGTCTACCACCGCCGATAATCGGTGGTGCGACGGCATTAGCCTGCGAGCGTTGACATTGAATTCATTTCAATGTCAACAAGATTTACTATATTAGGAGGAGTTGCAATTAACAGAAAAATAAGTCTCGGTATTACAATTGCTTTAATTGCAATTGCCGTTACTATTACTTTTTTGCTGACATCTTCTTTTTCTCTGCAAAAATTTAATGACGAGTATTCCGGTGTTAAAGCTACCGCTACACGTTTTAAAAGTATTGAGGAATTAAATGAGCTTATCAGCAAAAATTATTATTCCGAATTAGACAGGAAAACCCTTGATTCTCTTCTTGATAATGCTATGATTGGATATGTAAGCGGTATAGGGGATAAATATTCCGTATATTATTCACAAGCCCAGTTAAATCAAACTACCGACCCTCTTAAAAATTCCATTACCGGTATCGGTATAGATGTTAAAGAAGATGAAACCGGATATATTAAAATTTTACAGATTACTTCTGATACTCCCGCACAGGAATTGCTTAAAGTTGACGATATAATCGTTAAAATTGATGACGAAGATATTCTTGATATCGGTTATGCCAATGCTTTAAAACAAATACGTTTAAAACTGTATGACGGTGTTGAATTGACAGTCAGACGTAACGGTATTGACGAAAAGCATACCTTTGCAAATAAAAACTTTGAACAGGGTTTAGTCAGCGGTGAAATGTTGCATAACAATCTTGCATATATTAAGATAGTACGTTTTGACAGCGGTGCAGCTGAATTATTTAAAACAACTCTTAATCAGATGCAAGACGATAATGCAAAGGGTTTAGTAATTGATTTACGAGGAAACGGCGGCGGACTTATCAGCGAAACCGAAAAAATGCTTGACTGGCTTTTACCGCAAGGTGAATTTGCAAAAGCTACTTTTAATGATAATCACGAAGAAATTATAGTTTCTTCCGATGAGAATTATTTCGTTTTACCCGTAGTTTTGCTGACAGATTCGGGGACTGCAAGCTCTGCTGAATTATTTGCGGCAGTCTTAAGGGATTTTCGCAGTGCTAAGTTGATTGGCGAGAGAAGTTTCGGTAAAGGAATAATGCAAAAAGAATTTTCTCCTCAAAGCGGCGGTTTACTTGTTTTAACAGTTGCAACTATTCGTTCAAATAATTCACCCTCTTGGAACGGATTGGGTCTACTCCCTGATTATGAAGTTATTAACAGTACAGAGATAGGTGCTGAAGACAAACAATTGTCAAAAGCATTTGAAATATTAAACAAAGGAGTCAATAATGGCTAAAAAGCAAATTTCCAGAACAGGTTATGAAAAATTACAAAAACAGTATGAAGAGTTAATTTCGGTTAAAAGAGCTGAAGTTGCACAGAAATTAAAAGAGGCAAGAAGTTTCGGTGACTTATCTGAGAACTCCGAATATGATGAGGCAAAAAATGAACAAGCAATGCTTGAGGCAAAAATTGCACGCATTGAATATGACTTAGAAAATTGTGACATTGTTGATGACGATATGATTTCCACACAAGAAGTGGGAATGGGTTCTGTTGTTGATTTAAAAGACGAATTAGGACGAGTTAAACGTTATCAAATTGTTTCTACTAATGAGATTGATATTGCGGCAGGGAAAATTTCCGACGAATCGCCTTTGGGTTCACAGGCTATGCGTAAAAAAACAGGGGATGAATTCTCTGTTGTTACACCTAACGGTGAGAAGAAATATACTATTATGAATATCTCAAAATAATAAGGAAAGAGTGTTTTCGGTACTGAAAAGAAGATTTTATCAAAAATTCATTTGATTTTCACAGTACTTTAAACTTAGTCAGTTATAGTTATATGTCGTTTTATGTTGAAAGAACAGCGGAAGATATTCACCGTCATTTGACAGATATTTTTCGTGACCTCAAAGACCCTCGCATTGACAGAATGATTACAATTATACACATTGATTTATCTGCTGATTTGTCTGATTGTAAGGTATATGTTTCCTGTCTTGGCGGACTTGCAAAAGCACAGGAGAGCGTTAAGGGTTTAACACAGGCAAGCGGATTTATCAAGCGTGAGCTTTTTTCAAGGTTAAAGGCAAAAAAATGTCCTTCTTTAACATTTATTGCTGACGACAGCGTTGAAAAAAGCCGAGAAATGCTTGAAAAAATTGAAAAACTTAATAAGTAATGTATGTAAATTAAAGGTGAACGGTTTGAGAATAGATATTGCAAAAACTGCAGAGTTTTTGAAAAAAAATGATTGTTATTATATAATTGCCCACGCTTACCCGGACGGCGATACCATTGGTTCCTGTTTTGCTTTATACTATGCTCTTAAACACTTAGGTAAAAAGTCTAAAGTTATTTGTTCGGATACCTTTGATACAAAATATAATTACCTTTTCGAGAATGTAAACAACGAAGATTTTGAAGTTAAAACTATTATTGCCTGTGATATTGCAGATGTAAATCTCTTGGGAGATTTATTACACCAATACGGCAATAGGGTCAATCTTGCCATTGACCACCATATGAGCCATAAAGATTATGCTGAAAATTGTCTTGTTGACCCTACTGCAGCGGCTAATTGTGAGATTGTTTTCAGACTGATTAAAGAATTAAACGTTAATATTGATGCCGATATTGCACAATGCCTTTACACGGGCATTGTTACCGATACAGGTTGTTTCAGATTTTCAAATACTACTTCTAAAACTCACAGCATTGTTGCGGAGCTTTTGGAAGTGGATTTTCCTTATTACAACATCAATCGTGAAATGTTTGAAATTAAGAAAATGGAACGTATACGTCTTGAAACAATTCTTATTTCCGAAATGGAAAGTTATTTCAATAATCGTTGTCATATGGTTGTTTTAAGAAAATCTTTAATGGAAGAACTTGCACTCAGCGAAAGTGATTTAGAGGGAATTACGTCTATCACTACTCAAATCGGCAGTAGCTTAGTAGGGATTACCGTTAAAGAAAAAGAAGACGGAAAATATAAAATTTCTATGCGTTCTACAGGTACTGTGAATGTATCTGAAATTTGTCAAAGGTTCGGCGGCGGCGGGCATTACAATGCTTCAGGTTGTACCCTAAAAGGTACTGAACAGGAAGTTAAATCCAAAATCATTACTGCTCTTTCCGAGTATCTTAATTGGGGTTCGGTTAACGCCGAGTAGTGTAATGTTTTTTAATATTATATTTTTTGGTGAATATATTGATTGATTTAAACTTAGTTGTTTGTATAGATAAACCCATTGATTGGACTTCTTTTGATGTTGTTGCAAAAATCCGCGGAATATTAAGAGCAAAGACCGGCGAAAAGAAAATCAAAGTAGGTCACTCCGGAACGCTTGACCCTATTGCAACAGGTGTTCTGCCTGTTTTTATCGGTAAAGCAACTAAACAAATACCGCTTATTGAAAATCACGATAAAGCATATATTGCCGGATTTAAGCTGGGTATCTCTTCAAATACACAGGATATTACAGGGGAAATAAAAGAGGTAAGCGACAGAATTGTTTTTCAAGAGGAACTTTCCGAACTTTTACCGAAATTCACAGGTGAAATTGAACAAATTCCACCGATGTTCAGTGCGATTAAAGTGAACGGACAGCGGCTTTATGACCTTGCAAGACAAGGTAAGGAAGTTGAGAGAAAGTCAAGAAAAGTAAATATATTTAATTTAAATCTGCTTTCTTTTGACAAAAACTGCGGTGTTTTGGAAATAAAATGTTCAAAGGGAACTTATATAAGAACCCTTATTAATGATTTAGGTGAAGTGTTGGGTTGCGGTGCAGTTATGACAAGTCTTGTAAGAACTGAAGCTTGCGGCTTTACATTAAAAGATTGTATTTCAATAGGAGATTTTGAGCGTGACTGTAACAATAGGTGTTTTTGACGGTATTCATTTAGGTCACAGGGAAATTCTTAAAAAATGCAATAAAAATGATATTATTTTTTCCTTTACAAATGAAACAATGTCCACTAAAAATGATTTTTTATACTCGACAGAACAAAAAATCAGATTACTTAAGGAAATGGGTTTTAAAAACATTTATTATGTAGATTTTTCTAAAATCCGCAATGTTGAAGCTTATACTTTTGTGAATAGAATTTTAC
Source organism: Oscillospiraceae bacterium (assembly GCA_031262245.1). GTDB lineage: Bacteria > Bacillota > Clostridia > Oscillospirales > Ruminococcaceae > BNZF01. The sequence continues at coordinate 13,106 of JAISIJ010000357.1, forward strand.
AAAAAGAATTGGGTGCAACAAGAGTAATTGTCGGAGAAGGCTTTAGGTTCGGAAAAAATGCCGAAGGTGATGTTACAACGCTTATTGAAACAGGACTTACCGTTGATGTTATAAAAAAAGTCCGCTTAGACGGAGAAATAGTTTCCTCAACACGCATCCGAGAACTCATAAAAAACGGAGAAATGATTGAAGCAGAGCGTTTGTTGGGGGATAAATACACTATTGATTCAAAAGTCGTAAAAGGTAACCAAATAGGCAGAACAATTAATTTCCCGTCAATTAATCAAAATTTTGAAAAAGAACAGTTAATTCCCAAAAGAGGAGTATATCTTTCTCAAACTTACATAGACGGACAAGTCTATCATTCTCTTACAAATATAGGTTTACGGCCTACAGTCACAAAAGATACCATTCCCATTGCGGAAACAAATATATTTGATTTTAACAGTGATATATATGGAAAAATCGTTAAAGTAAAGTTGTGTTCTTTTATCAGAGGTGAGCGAAAATTCCGTGATTTAAACAATTTGAAAGAGGCAATAAACAGGGATAAACACTATAGTAATTCTTTAGCAAATATTATGGTATAATGTGAAAAGAGATAATTAAACAGAGGATAATATGATTGAAGTAAAAAATTTAGTTAAACATTACGGTGATAAAAAAGCTGTTAATGATATAAGCTTTACTGTGGAAAAGGGCGAGATTTTGGGGCTTTTGGGTCCTAACGGTGCGGGAAAGTCCACAACTATGAATATGTTAACAGGATATATCTCTTCTACTTCGGGTACGGTTGTTATTAACGGTGAGGATATTCTTGAAAATCCCATTAAAGCAAAAGCACAAATAGGGTATTTGCCGGAATTACCACCGCTTTATCTTGATATGACAGTAAACGGATATCTGAATTTTTTATATGATTTAAAAAAATGTAAAATATCACGTCGTTCACATATAAAAGATGTTTGCGAATTAACTAAGATATCTGATGTTTCCGAGCGTATTATAAAAAATCTTTCTAAAGGATATAAACAAAGGGTCGGTCTTGCGGGAGCATTAATCGGTAATCCGCCGGTTTTGATTTTAGACGAACCCACAGTCGGTCTTGACCCGAAACAGATTATTGAAATTCGTACCCTTATCAAAAAATTAGGTAAAAGTCATACTGTTATTATCTCTTCTCATATTCTCCCTGAAATACAGGCAGTTTGTGACAGAGTGATTATTATCAACAAAGGTCAGATTGTTGCAGACGATACAGAACACAATCTGTCCCAAAAAGTTTCAACAGACCATAGACTTACCGCTCGCATTGAGGGTGACAAAAACGAAGTCATTAAGATTATAAAATCTATCGAAAATATTTGGCAAGTTCGGGCAGATGTTGAAAAAGAGCCCAATGTATATGAATATGATATTGAGGCGGCAGAGGGTGTTGACATTCGCCGAGAATTGTTCTTTAAATTGGCAGAGAATAAAATGCCGTTATTAATGCTTAAATCTGCTAATCTTTCCCTTGAAGATATCTTCCTTAAAATCACAATGGGAAATGAGGCAATTGCTCCTGAAATTCGTGAAGTAAAAAAAGCCAAGAAATTAACCGAAGAGTTAGAGAAATTAGGTTTCGGTGTCGGCGGGTTACAACAAGCGGTTTCCAAAGGTGCAGGGGGTGCAGAAAATAATACTACAGCCGATACTGCTGATGTTGAAAATAAATCTGTTACCGAAAAAAAAGAAAAATTGATAACTGCTGTTAATGAAAATTCAAAAAAAACAGACGAAAAAAATAATTCACCTAAAAAAGGTGAAAAGCAAAAAAATGTTGATAAGAAAGAGGGTAAATAATGGGAGCAATATATAGGCGAGAAGTAGGTGCATTTTTTACTTCACCTATTGCATATGTTTTTTTAGCCGCTTTCTATCTTGCAACAGGCTTTGTTTTTTATTCTTCTTCAATCTATTATAACACAACAGATATGTCAGGTGTATTTTTAATGACTTTTCCCATATTGTTGATATTAATACCGATACTGACAATGCGTTTATTTGCAGATGAAAAACGTCTGCGTACGGAACAGGCACTTTTAACCGCTCCCGTGCGTATATCCGAAATGGTTTTCGGAAAATATTTTGCCGCTGTTACACTCTATGTTTGCGGTTTGGCAATATTTTTCGTTTACGCATTGGTTTTACAATTTTATGCCGATGACCTTAGTTGGAGCTATATTATAAGCAATATTTTGGCTCTGTTTTTGTTGGGATGTGCTTTTATTTCAGTTGGGCTTTTCTTTTCCTCATTAACAGAGAGTCAAGTTGTTGCCGCTGTTTTAAGCGTTTTTGCTTTGATTTTTATATGGCTTATAAACGCAATTGCCACTACTCTTGCAAAATATGAGTTATTGGCGGATATTTTGCTTTCATTATCTGTATATTCAAAATATCAAGAGTTCACTAACGGACTTTTTAACCTTTCAAGCATTATATTTATGCTTAGTATGATATTTATATTCAACTTCTTAACAATCAGAATTTTTGACAAAAGACGTTGGGCTTAACGGAGGATTTAAAACTTGGACAACCGATATATTGGTAAAAAACTGAAATACGGCACTCAATCTACTGTTATTATTGTAATTGTTATTGCAATAGTGGTTATTCTGAATGTCATTGTCAGTATGTTAATGCAACGTTCGGCTTTGAAAGTAGATTTAACATCAAATAAAATGTATGCTATTTCTGCCGAAACAGAAGATTATGTTAAAGGTCTTAATACTGAAGTTAAGATTATTGTTTGCGGAAATGAATTGGATTTGCGTAACAATTCTTATTATAACTATATCGTAAATTTGCTTGATAAATATGCCTCTTTTAATGATAAAGTTTCTGTTGAATATGTTGATATTGTTGACGAACCTGAGAAAATCAGTAAGTATATCGAAATGGGCAGTACTGATATTGCAGAGGGTAGTATTATCGTAACTTCCGGAAATAAAATCAGAGTAAACAGTATTGATAACCTTATTAATTTTGAGAATAACTATGCAACAGGCTCTGTTACACCTGTAAGTCTTAATGTTGAAGGGGTTATTACACCTAATATCCTTTATGTTACAAATGCAAATCCAAAGAGGGTTGCTGTGTGTTCGTCTAATTATTCTTCTTATGCACAAGCCGCAATAAGCAGTCTTATGCAATTAATGTATGATAATGCTTATGAGTTTAAATATGACGAGAACGATAAACTTGTTAATATTGATTTAAATACTATGGAACTTAATCCTGAAGAATATGACCTTGTTATCCTCGCTGCACCTACTGTGGACTATGGTCTTACCGCTATTGAAAAAATCAATAATTACCTTTTAAACGGCGGTCAATATGGTAAAAATGTAATTTATCTTGCTGATTTCAAACAACCTACTTTGCCTAATATTGAAGCTTTTCTTGCAAGTTGGGGGATGAGAGTTGAACGTTCTCTTATTGAAGAAAAAGACGAAACTCTCGCTCAAAGTGTTCAGATAGCTATAGCATCACAGCCTGTTGCCTGTCCCATCGGTAATGTTGTTGCCGAAACATATAAAATTGATGCGGCAAAACCTGTTGTTCTCCCCGGCTCAAGACCGATTACTTTACTTTGGGCAGAGAACGATAACTATGTTACCGAATCTATATTACAAAATTCCGGTACGGCTGTAACCAATTCTTTAAGTGACGGTGCTCTTGTACAACAAAGCGGTTCACCGAAAATCTCCGTTGCGTTAAGTACTCGTCGTATTTCAGACAGTACGGGTTATACAGAAAATTACAGCAAAGTTATGGTATTCGGTACTGCAAACCTTGCCGACCCTTATGTACTTGCAAATAAATCCTATGCCAATAATGAATTTATGATAAATGCAATTAATACCCTTGTTGGCAAAGAGGACAGCGGTTTCACTTATGTTTCAAAAAACTTTGCGACAGACGGTATTACTGTTTCAACAAAAGCAAAAAACAATATCCGCAATTTCCTTTTAATCGTTGTTCCGGCAATAGTAATTGCAGGCGGTGTAATTGTATTTATAAGACGCAGAAATCGTTGATGTTAAAGGTAATTTATGAGTAAAAATATAAAAAAAACTATTATTTTCGCTGTTATTCTTGTTGTTTTAGTTCTGCTTATGATAATTTTAAAAGTTACGGATAATACTGACGATAAAAAAGATGTTACAACAACTGCCGCCGCAGTTTCGGAAAGACTTGTTGATTACAGCGGTTATGATGTAAGTGTAACAGATATTTTAAGTATTGACGTAAAAAATGCAGAAAGTGAATATACTGTATTGTATAATGACGGTTCTTGTGTTATTGCAGATATGAATTATGATTTTAATTCTTCTGTTATTGACACAATTCCCTCTAATGCACTTACCGCAACTATTATCAATAAACCAACGGGAACAAGCGGTTATGGTTTTGAAGACCCACAGGCAGAGTATACAATTAACTTTACCGATAATCGCAGTATGACTGTTATAATCGGTAATGTTTCTCCTGTTGCCAGTGAAACTTATGTAAAATTAGGGGAAAATATCTTTACTATCTCAACTTATCTTACTAAACCGTATCTTCAAAACGAAACTTATTATCTCTCACCCGTTGTATATCCCGCTTTCGAAAAAGAGGAAGACAAAGCAATTGACAGCGTAGAAATCAGTATACACGGAGCAGAATATTCTGTAAAAATATCAAAACGCACGGATTTACACAGTCAAAAAGCGTTTTCACCGTATCAATATATCTTAACTTATCCCGCAGTTGTATCTCTTAACAAAACTAAAGCCGACACCTATATTACAAGTATTTTCGGATTAACCGCCGATAGGGTAGTGGGTATTGAGAATAAATCGGCAGGATATAACCCTTACAGACAGAATGAATATTTATGTACTGTGCTTTACAGAAATCCCGATATTTCTTTTGACATCTATAAAGCCCCCGAAGATTCCGATTTGGATTATTATTTAATTCAAAACCATTCAAATTTGGTATATGGCTTTTCTGCCGAAACAATAGTGGATAATGAAGGCAACACAGAGCCGAAATTGCCTTGGCTTGCTATTGAACCTACAGACATTATTTCCAGTTATACCATTACTGAATTGAGTGTTTGGGCATATAAATCTCTTGTTGTTGAAACAGCAGATAAAACCTATAATTTTGAATGTAATGCCTCTGAAGATAAGGAAACTTTTACTGTAGAATTAGACGGAGCAACTTATGACAGAGACCGTTTCCAAAAATTCAACGCATTTCTCCTTGACGGATATATTAATTACGGCGATTTTAATCCCGCAAAAGGTGAAAGACTTGCAAAAATCACCATAACTATGGGTTACGGTGAAGTGTATACTGTTGAATATTTTGAAGATACAGAAAATCCTTTGAATGTTGTGTCATATGTTAACGGCTCTGCTTTCGGTGCATTAAGTGTTGACTATATAAACAGTTTGTTTAAAAACTTAGAACTTTTAAATACCGAAGAAACTTTTGTAAGCCGCAAAAGCGGAGTATAAGAGTGATTGCAATTTAAATTAAAATAAAAAGTATTGGAGATAATAAATGGAGTATAAAGGCAGACCGCTCGTCCGTTCGGGAAATTTATTCTACTACGGACGAATGGGTGATGAGTATATTATGAAAATGCAGATAGTGAGTACGGAAAACAAAAACGGTGTTGACGTGCCGAATAAAGTAATGCTTGTTGAGAGCAAAACCGCTCTTGAGGAAGCTAATCCTATGCAAGCTATGACAAGAAACAAAATGCTTGACAGTTTATATGAGGCACTTGACTATGGTAATGCTTGGCTTAACAGTCACAATATCTGCGTATGAGATTATTATTTGTCGGTGATGTTGTAGGTTATATCGGTTGTGCGTTTCTTTGGGATAATCTCAAACAAATAAAACGTGACCATAAGGTTGATATTATTGCAGTAAACGGTGAAAATTCTGCTGTAGGTAATGGTATTACAAAGAAATCAGCAGAGCATATCTTTAATTCCGGAGCAGACGTGATTACAACAGGTAATCACGCCTTTAAGCGTAAAGAGTGTAATGAAGTTTTTACTATGCCTAATATTCTGCGACCTATTAATTTCCCCGAAGGCGTACAGGGTAGGGGAGTTACTGTTCTCGACTTGGGTAAAGTTCAGATTGCGGTAATTAATCTTATGGGTATCAGTTTTATGGAACCTATTGATAATCCTTTTTTTAAGATTGACGAAGTCTTAAAAACTATCGAAACACCTAATATTTTTGTTGATTTTCACGCTGAAGCTACTGCAGAAAAGAAGTCAATGGGGTATTATCTTGCCGAACGTGTTACTGCTTTGGTTGGGACACATACCCACGTCCAAACAAATGACAGTCAAATTCTCTGTGGGCATACCGGATATATTACAGATATAGGTATGACAGGCTCGGAAGAGAGTGTTATAGGTGTTGAAATAGAGTTGGCAATATCACGTCAAAAGTATCATACCCCTGTTCAATTTAAAGAGGCAACAGAAAAACCGTTTCTTAATGCTGTTCTTATTGAATTTGACGAAAAAACAGGTATTTGTACCAAAATTCAGAAAATTATTAAAAGAAATTAAACATATATATAAAATATGTTTTAATTTTTGTTGACATAAATATTTATAAGGTATATAATACTACAAAATTTCATAGAAAAGAGTGTAAAAAAATGAGATATGAGTTAAATAAAGAGCTTGCACAGATGTTAAAAGGCGGAGTTATTATGGACGTTACAACACCTGAACAAGCCAAAATTGCAGAACAGGCGGGGGCTTGTGCGGTAATGGCACTTGAGAGAATACCGGCTGATATTCGTGCGGCAGGTGGTGTTTCGAGAATGTCCGACCCGAAAATGATTAAAGGTATTCAAGCGGCGGTGACAATTCCCGTTATGGCAAAATGTCGTATAGGGCATTTTGCGGAAGCTCAAATTTTAGAAGCTATTGAAATTGATTACATTGACGAAAGTGAAGTACTTTCTCCTGCTGACGATAAATATCATATTAATAAAAGAGAATTTAAAGTGCCTTTTGTTTGCGGTGCAAAGGATTTAGGTGAAGCATTACGCCGTATCGAAGAGGGTGCATCTATGATTAGAACTAAAGGTGAACCCGGCACAGGTGATGTTGTACAAGCTGTAAGACATATGCGTATGATGAACGGTGAAATTCGCCGTATTGCAAATATGAATGAGGACGAGCTTTTTCAAGCGGCAAAAGATTTAAGAGTATCTTATGAACTCGTAAAATATGTTAAAGATAATAATCGCATACCTGTTGTAAATTTTGCTGCAGGCGGTGTTGCAACTCCTGCCGACGCAAGTCTTATGATGCAATTGGGTGCAGAGGGTGTATTTGTAGGTTCTGGAATATTTAAATCCGGCAATCCGGAAAAGAGAGCTGCGGCAATTGTAAAAGCTGTTACAAATTATAAAGATGCAAAACTTATTGCAGAACTTTCCGAAGATTTAGGTGAAGCTATGGTTGGTATTAATGAGAGTGAGATTAACCTTCTTATGGCTCAACGTTCTGCTAACTGATTGAGCCGATTATCGGCGAGTGTTGACATTGAATTTATTTCAATGTCAACAGATTTACAATATAATAGATTTTGAAATGAGAAATTGACTTTGACTATTGCTGTACTTGCACTTCAAGGTGCATTTAAAGAACATATTGATAAATTAAATGAATTAAATATTGAAAGTTTTGAGATACGTCAAGCGGCAGATTTAACCCGACATTTTGACGGACTTATTCTGCCCGGTGGTGAGAGTACCGTTCAAGGAAAATTATTGCGTGAGTTAGGGATTTTTGAGGATTTACAGAAAAAAATCCAAGAGGGTTTGCCTGTTTACGGTACTTGTGCAGGGCTTTTACTTCTTGCAAAAGACATTGAAAATGACAGTCGCCGCCACTTAGCGTTAATGGATATTACCGCGAACAGAAACGCTTACGGGCGGCAATTAGGCAGTTTTTATATTGAATCCGATTTCAAAGGTATCGGCAAAATACCTATGACTTTTATTCGTGCTCCTTATATCGAAAGGGTAGGGGAGAGTGTTGAAATTCTTGCTGAAGTTGACGGCAAAATTGTTGCCGCAAGAGAGAAGAATATGCTTGTAACAGCTTTTCATCCCGAACTCAGCGGTAATTTCTTAGGCGGTTACAGCGGCACGAAAGAGCAAAACTTAGCTGTTCATAAATATTTTTCAGATATGATTTCATTATAGGGGTATTAAAAAATGTACTCTAAATATACACATTTTATAGATATAAACGATTTCAGTCCCGAGGAATGGGAAGAATTGATTGAAGAAACAATTATCGTTAAAAAATTCCTAAGACATTATCGTTCAAATGATTTTAACGCTAAAGTAATGGCTTCACTTTTCTTTGAAGATTCCACGAGAACACGCCTTTCTTTTCAGAGTGCAATAACTACTCCCGGAGGAAATTTTTTTGAATTGGGGAGCAATTCCTCTTTGAATAAAGGTGAAACGCTTAAAGATACCATTATTATGACAAGCGGTTATTCCGATATAATGGCTATACGTCATAAATATGCCGGAGCGGCAAAGGTTGCGGCAATGTATGCTACTTGCCCTGTAATTAATGCAGGTGACGGTGAACATTTTCACCCAACTCAAACACTGACCGACCTTTTTACTATGAAAGAAAAAAAAGGTAGGCTTTCGTCTTTAAAAATAGGTGTTTGCGGAGATTTGAAATTGGGAAGAACTTCGCACTCTCTTTGTCGTGCTTTAAGTCTTTATCCTAATAACCATTTTGTACTTATTGCCTGTAAAGGTTTTGAAATGCCTCAAGATATATGTGATTTTATTACAGCAAATAATTGTACTTATGAAATTGCAGAGAATTTTACCGATTCGATTTATGATTTAGATGTATTATATATGACGAGAATTCAAAAAGAGCGTATGAAAACAGTTGCAGATGTGAGAAATTATATTTTGGATTGCAAAATGCTTGAAAAAGCAAAAAAAGATTTAATAATTATGCACCCTCTGCCTCGCAATGAAGAAATAGCAGAGGAAGTTGACGGCGACAATCGTGCCGTTTATTTTGAACAGGCAAATAACGGAGTTTATTGCAGAATAGTTTTAATGAAAAAATTAATGGAAAGTGACAGGCAAACAAAACTTTTTAACGGTGAAATAAAATCTGAAGAGTGTCAGAATTATAATTGTATTACAAAATATGAAAAATATCTGCCGAATTATTTTATTAATACCGATAAGGGTTGGAAATGTGAATACTGTGATTTTATTTTAGGTGAAAAATGAAAGGTTGGTTTCAAGGCTATTTAATTATAATCTTAGTACTGATAGTAGTTATGAGATATATTAACGGAGAAACGGGTTTGTTTTTACTCAGTTTCTTTATTGCTTTGCCCATACTCTCTTTTTTGATAACAATTTTTACAAGAAACAACATAGAATTAGAAGTAAATACACCTCAGATTGTGAACAAAGGTCGTACTTTTCCTGTTGAGTTAAATTTTAAAAGTAAACGCAATGCTTTGGCTTGTATACTGTTAAAATCTTTTGATATTTCAGAACTTGCACATTTTGACCTTGCTCCTGTTTGCTTTACTTACGCAGGTAAAAATCATACAATTACACTAAATGAACATTTTGATTTCAGCGGATTAAATACCATTGAAGTCAGATTTTTTATTGTCGATTTATTGCAAATTCCTTTTTTCAAAAAAGAAGTTATAAAAAGAATTAATATAGGCGTTATGTATGAAATTTCCGATGAAAAAATCACTCAACCTTTTAACAGAATAAATGAAGACATTCAAGAAGAACCCGATGACACCGAAGTTTCTATGTCTAATGCCCGCTCTGTTACCGCCGGTTATGACTACAGGAAATACGAAGTAGGGGATTCTCTAAAAAAGATAAATTGGAAACTCTCTGCAAGGGTAGGGGAGTTAATGACGAGATTGGACGAGGCTGTAAACGGTGTTAAAATAATTTTTTTGATTGATTTTTCACAGGAAAAATATGAACGGCTCAGTACTTTAGAGAAACAGAGTGAATATCTTAAACAGAGAAAAGCAGATAATGAATTTCTCATTGAAACAGCGTTGATATTGCTTAAAGATGCAGTTGAAAAAGGTTATAGTTGTACGCTTAAAACAGATTTTGAATATGAGATTTTTTCTGTTTCGGATGTTGAAAACATAGCTGTTAACTTAGCATATTCAAAGTTTGAAGATGTAGAAATAATAAAAAAATCAAAGAAAAATAATAAACAAAAACCACAGGAGAATTACAGTACCCATAGAGCTTTTGATTTTTACAGTGATAAATATACTGTATTTTTCTTGTTTTCTAATAATATAGACGATATGCTTACATCACAGATAACCGAATTGCAACGTCAAGGTATCGGTATTCAAACTTTCGGCACACAAGATAAAAACTTTAAAGATTATTATAACATTAATGAAAGAGAAAAATGAAAAAAAGAGAAGTTAAAAAAATAAAGAAAACCCCCAATGCCTATATTGAAAATTCAGGGGTAATTGTTGACGAGAAGATAACGGATACTCTCGAAAGAAATTATATGCCCTATGCTATGAGTGTTATAATCTCAAGGGCTTTGCCGGAAATAGACGGTTTTAAACCCTCTCACAGAAAACTCTTATATACTATGTATAAAATGGGATTATTAAACGGCAACAGGACTAAATCCGCTAATGTTGTTGGGCAAACTATGCGGCTGAATCCTCACGGTGATGCGGCTATTTATGAAACTATGGTGCGGCTTTCAAGAGGTAATGAGGCTTTACTTCACCCCTTTGTTGACAGCAAAGGTAACTTCGGTAAATATTATTCCCGTGATATGGCATATGCGGCTTCTCGTTATACAGAAGTGAAGTTAGACAGTATATGTCAAGAGATTTTTAATGATATTGACAAAGAAACCGTTGACTTTATCCCTAACTATGACAATTCAACAACAGAACCTAAACTGTTACCTGCTACTTTCCCGACTATTTTAGTTAATTCAAATACAGGTATTGCCGTGTCTATGGCAAGTGCGATATGTCCTTTTAATCTTGAAGAAATTTGCAACACTTGTATTGAGATAATAAAAAATCCCCAACACGATATATTAACAACCCTTAAAGGTGCTGATTTTCCTACAGGGGGATTTTTGCTTTATGATGAAGATGAATTCAGACGTATATATGAAACCGGCAAAGGGTCTTTTAAAGTCAGAGCAAAATGGAATTATGATAAATCCGCAAATTGTATTGAGATAACGGAGATACCTTATTCAACGACTGTTGAGGCGATTATCGAAAAAATAATCGACCTTATCAAACAGACAAAATTGAAAGAAATTTCATATATTCGTGATGAAACAGATTTAAACGGTTTAAAAATTGCAATAGATTTAAAACGAGGTGTTGAACCTGACAAATTAATGCAAAGACTTTATAAAATGACACCTTTGCAAGATAATTACTCTTGCAATTTTAATGTACTCATAAACGGTATGCCGAAAGTTTTAGGCGTAAGAGAGATTATTAATGAATGGTTGATTTTCAGAGAGAGTTGCGTTGAAAAACGTCTGAAATTTGATTTAAACAAGAAATCCGAAAAACTCCACCGTTTAAAAGGTTTAGAGAAAATTTTACTTGATATTGACAAAGCTATCAGAGTTATTCGTGAAACAAAACAGGAAGATTTGGTTATACCTAACCTCTGTAAAGCTTTTGAAATAGACGAAATACAGGCGGAATATATTGCTGAAATTAAATTGAGAAACCTTAACGAGGAATATATTTTAAAAAGGGTTGCGGATATTGAAAACTTAACAAAAGAGATAGCGGAGATTAAAGATATACTTTCCGACAGTAAAAAAATCCGCAAGGTTATTGTGGGAGAGTTGAAAGATATTATAAAGAAATATAAAGCTCCCCGTAAAACAGAGTATTATTATAATGATACTCAAGAGGAAGATATTGTTGAAGAAGTACCCAATTATCCTGTTACAATTTTCTTGACAAAATAGGGTTATTTCAATAAAATTACACCGCAATCTTTGAGAATGAGCGGCGAGCAAAAACTAAAAGACGGTGACAGTATAATAAAAACTGCTGAAATTACCAATAATACCGATTTGATTTTCTTTACCGATAAACAACAGGCATATAAATGCAAAGCCTCTAATTTTGACGATACAAAAGCAAGTGTTTTGGGAGATTATATCCCTGCAAAACTCCAATTTGACGAGAACGAGAATGTTACAGCCTGTATATTTACAAATGATTACAGCGGGAATATAGTGTTTATTTTTGAAAACGGCAAAGTTGCAAAAGTGCCTATGAAGTCCTACGAAACAAAAACAAACCGCCGCAAACTTCAAAATGCTTACTCCGAGGTAAGTCCTTTGGTAGAATTATTTACTTGTGAAGAGGATATAAATCTGCTTATTCATTCAAATAACGGAAAAGGCTTAATTTTAAATACCTCTTTAATTTCTCTTAAAACCACAAAAAACACTATGGGTGTACAGGCTATCAGTATGCGAGGAAAAAACAACGTTGATTTTGCACGTCTTGCAAGAGAAACGGACGATTTTAAGCGATATAAAGTTGAGCGTATCCCTCTCGCCGGTTCGCATATGGTTTTACCCGCCGAAAGCCTTTGGAATTAATTTTCTTTTCTCTTAGTTCCTGTAACGACGGCTATCGAAGTTCCCTAATTCTTTTCATAGTTGGCACTTTTTAGGCTTTGGTTT
>JAISIJ010000451.1 GCA_031262245.1 Oscillospiraceae bacterium
TTTTTTCTCCTGCAACTTCGGTAAAAATATTTTTAAATTCATCTTTCCCTATAATACGTCTTAATCTGCCGATTTGGTCTGCAACAAGAGCGTTCATAGGATACATTACAATTGTACGCACAGCACGGTTATTGTTCCAACTTTGAGGAGAATTTTTTGCCTCAGCACATAATTTTGCAAGCATCGACCACATAAAACATTCCGTTTTACCTGAACCCGTACCTGTCGCAACAAATACATCTTGTCCTTTAACTGCTGTTTCGAGGGCTTTTATTTGGTGTGTGAATGGAGTTTTATATACGCCTAAATTAGCCTCACTCATTTTAAGAAAAAAACTTTTTAGCCATTCGGGAACATCTGCTTTTTCAAAACCGCCCTCAAATTCTGCATAATTAGGCGGTAATTCAAGAAAAGGCGTTTGCCATAAAACGCCCTCTTTTTCAATTTCTTTACTCAAAGCATTTAACAATAGATTATTGTTTCCGAAATATTGTGCTTTTATATAGTTAATAAGTTCAGTTTTGAGTTTTAAGTGCATACTCTGTATTGTTTCCATAAGTAGTATCCTTTTCTTGAATAGTAAAATCGAATCGTGCAAATAGTTTTTCTATTATGGGTAAAAAATCCGTGTTTATAATTCTGTTCCAAGGTTTATTATCATAAGACCAAGTTATCAGTTCAAAAAAGTTTTGCTCATAAAAAGGCAGTAGAGAATTTGTGTTTAACTTTATAATTTCTCCGTCTTTTTCGATTAGAAGTTTATTATCTCTTAACGATAAAATAACACGGCGATAAATCCCTTGTTTTGTTTCCCACTCTGAAAAAACATAACGGAAATATGAGTCGTTTTCTGTTTTTAGTAAGAAATATTCCGGAATACCATTAAATTCACTTTTGCATACAGCCAAGTTATTCTTAAATATAGACTTTTCTGTCCAACAATCTTTGGTTCCTTTTTTTAAGTTTGCATACACAATATTTTCAGGCAGTTGATTAACATATTCCCATTTAATATTTTTAAGAAATTTTTCTACATAATCAGAACTATTTTCCGTATTCAGCAAAAACATTTTTTCTAAACTTGTACTTGTTTTAATCATTGAGTTAATTGCATAAGGAATAAGCCCGCATACAAAATTTCTTTGTGAAGGAGGACTTCCCCTGAAAAAAGTGAAATTATTTTCAGTTCCGCAAGTTAGTTTGGGATATGTGTATCGATTATTCTTGTGCAATAAATAACCCGTTTTTTTGTATAATTTACAAATTTTCTCAATATCTATCGGTGTAAAATTAAAAACTTTCAATAATTTCTCGGCACGGTGTGTTAAGTGTTGCATAGAAATAGTAATATTAGTGTTAGTTTTAATAATTTCATCGGGATAATCAAAAGAGGCAGCCAAAACATTTATACCGATATAGCTACATAAAACACGATAAAGCCACAATTCTTCGGTTTCGGAATTCCCTTTTTTGATATTCAAGTCAAGTGCAATTTTTTTAAGGATTTCTATTTCTGTCATTATACGCCTACCAAAACTTTTGTGCTATCCTCGTTATTTATTCCGTATCTGCTCATTAATTCCGAAAGTTTTTCCTGTTGATTTAAGCTACACATTACGGGAATTATCTGTAAAGCAAATTCGTCTTTTTCGGATATATTGTTTTTAATACTTGAATGTAAATCGTTTGCTGTTGACAGTAAACTCATACAATTGTTATATGCAATAGAAGATAAAAATCCCTTGTCCAAAACTATACTTTTCTTTTTACGGTCAGGGCGAAAATCTACGTTATTTATATATCCGTCAAACTTATTACTTATATTTGATTCTATAAAAGGCTCTGTAAACAGTGGAATAGCATAACTGAAAGTATCTTTTGGTTGCAAACTTACTTCTTCGGAAATAAGTGCGATAAGTAACGGATAAGAATTTTGTTTCTGAACTTGTATCAATGTTTCCAAATCAAACTGATTATGGATAGCAACAATTTTATCGCTTAGAGAAAAATCAGTCAGCTTATCATATATGTGATAAGCATAAGAATTATTAAGTATAGCAGAAAGAGCATCGGCTATTTGGTCGCTCTTATAACCTGCAATTAAAAGAGGTATTCTGTTAAAATAAGCAGACAACAAATATGAACTTAACAAAGTGCGGTTATTTCCTAATCCGATATTTTCAAGATTATCGGAAAGATATTCAATTAAGTCCTCTATTTGGGTTATTTCTTCGGGATTTTCTAAAATTTTATTAGGTTCTTTTAATACGTTTACTGAATTAAACTGAATGGACGAATTGTTTTGTGGTTGCGTTGAGAACATTGAAAATTCCGCAAAAAAATCAGATAGATTTTCTTTTGCACTTATGATACGTTCTTGTATCTTTTGTTCTATCTCTTTCCCTGTTTGAATAAGATTATTGTATTTATCGTCAAGTTCGCTCATTTCTTGTAATTTGACTTGTTTTTCAGTTTCAAGATTATCTATTTCTTGTTGAATAAGAGGGATATTAGATTTAATTTTATCAAGTTCGGCTTGTCCGTCAAGTATTTTATCTTGATTTTGTTGTTCCCATTCGCTATTAAAAATATCATAAATTCTCGAATTGTTTTGTATGAGATTATAAATTATTTCAGTAGATAAGTCAGTTTCGGTTATAAAATTATGGCAGTTTTGGCTAAATTCTTGAATAGCCTCAGCAACTTGTTCTTTATTCAAGTTTAGTTGCTTTTCAATAAGCGTGTCTACATTTTGGATATTGATATTATTTAAAACCTTAGAAAATATTTGTTTTTCGTTTCTTGTAATTTTTGTTGTAGTAGAGATTAAAGATGAAAATTCTTTTAATATTATTTTACTTATCAATATCTGTATGGAATAAAGATACTCTATACTATAATCCATATTGTCCATTGAAATTTTATTATAGTAATCGCATTTAAAGTCTAGAAGTTTGTAGTGATTTATTGAATAAATATCGTCAAGATTTATTTTATAGCTATATAAATACAACAGATTACTGTTTAATTTGTATAAGTCCTTATTGATGACTAAATCTTTACCTTTAACGTATAAACAGTACGCAGAAGTCCCGGAAGAAGAGTATTTAATTAAAAAATCGTGGTCATTAGATAAATTATAAATACCAGAAACTAAAACTTCCTTTAATTGATTTAAGTTTGGAATATCACTTCGTTCAATAAACTCTATCCAATTATAATTAGAATTCAGATAAGAATATTGTTTTTTCTCATCATATTTCCAGTCCCAAAAGCCTATTTTGTAATCACAATCAACATAATATGAATGTATAAGGTTAATGTTGTCATATTCAGGCTTTTTAAGGTTGTCTTTTTCAAACGGAATGAGTATATCATTTTTCAAATCAGCAATTCTGCATAATTTAGTATAAATTTCATCATAAGAATTTTGTAGATTTTTTAACACACAAAAGGAACATATTTCATTTGACATACATTTTTCCTCCGAATTCTTTCACGAGAATATCTAATGCCTGTTCAGATATTTTATTCCGTCTTAAACAGCTTACAATCCATAGTTTAGTTTTGGG
>JAISIJ010000072.1 GCA_031262245.1 Oscillospiraceae bacterium
CAGGAGGAAATAGTTGCTGAGGGGTCAAACGACCTTGCGGCAAGCGTTATTATGACGCGTATGGCGTATGACTTCGTTGTGCAACCATCTGACGGCACGGGCTTCCCCAATATGGCGCTCGTATATGAGAATATGGGTTTGTCAGTCGCAACGAACTCTATTGACGAGAATTGGTATCTCGACCAGCTGTTAGCCCAATTCAAAGCGGCGGAGTCTCAGGGCTCTGAGGTTGAACGCACCACGGCAACGGTTGCGGGTGCGGAATGGACGTGCGGCAAGTATTCCATTAACGATGGTGCAGTTTTTCAAGATTATTATCTGAACAAGGTTGACGGCGTAATGTATGAGCTGATTGTTACATACTCCCAAGATACTGCTGATGCAGCGGCAACTTTACTCAGCGCGATAACAGCTATTGAATAATGTTCGGAAGGAAGTAAAATGGCAATACCACTAACAACTTGGCTTATGCTGATAAGATAGACGAAAACAATCTTATTATAGGTAAATCAACTACGCAAAGAATTGAGCGGAAACATCTCTCGCTTCGCACTTTTTGTAGTTGTCTTGTTCGTAAAGGTATTCGTTTTTCTAAGTCACACCAAATGCACCGAATAGTTATTGGTTTGGTAATCAACTGATGTTTACCCTTTAATTTAATTTAGGACACAACCCAAACAGGAGGTTATAAAATATGAAAAAGCTTACACTCATCCCACTTGTTTTGTTGTTGCTTGCAACGACGGCGTGTTCAGGGACGAAAGAAACAGGTTCACAAACTGCCGCCAAGGGCGACATTCAGACCGGGACTTGGTCGGAGGACGGCACAGTCTTCACAAACGAGTGGTCGGGTATCAAATTCACCTTACCTGATGGATATGTAGCCGCGTCCGAGGAAGAACTCGCGGAGATGTCGGGTGCAAGTCAGGAAACAGTTGCTGAGGGTTCAAACGACCTTGCGGCAAGTGTTGATATGGCGCGTACGGCGTATGACTTCGTTGTGCAACCGTCTGACGGCACGGGCTTACCCTATATGATGCTCGTATATGAGGATAGGGGTTTGTCAGTCGCAATGAACTCTATTGACGAGAATGGGTATATCGACGACGTTATTTTGACTGAATTAAAAGCGGCGGAGGCTCAGGGAATGGTTTTCTCTGAGATTGAACGCACCACGGCAACGGTTGCGGGTGCGAAATGGACGTGCGGCAAGTATTCCATTAACGATGGTGCAGGTTTTCAAGAGTATTATCTGCGCAAGGTTGGCAGCGTAATGTATGGGCTATCTATTACATACTACCAAGATACTGCGGACGCAGCGGCAACTTTGCTCAGCGCGATAACAGCTATTGAATAATGTTCGGAAGGAAGTAAAATGACAATACCACTAACAACTTGGCTTCTTATGCTGATAAGATAGACGGAAACAATCTTATTACAGGTAAATCAACTACACAAAGAATTGAGCGAAAACATCTCTTGCTTCGCACTTTGTGTAGTTGTCTTGTTCGTAACAGCAGTAATTCTTATATAGGAGGGTTGATAATGTCAGAAATTCCAAATAAAAAGAAAAAATTAAATAAAATAATCAAAGAAATTTTGATTTTTTTTACTATAGTGGTGGTTACTTTTATTTTACTTCAGATAATGGAATTGTATGAGGACAGCTTTACAAGATTCCAAGGAGTTATACTGAATGATTATTATTCATATTCAAATTTAAATTCCGCTATGAAAGACACTTTGGGAGAAGATTCTTTTGAGGGCAATTTGCGCGAAGATTTTTACAGATATGTTATAAGATTGGTTTTAGATGACATTAACAAGCAAGAAAATGAAAAAGTGGCTACATATAATCAATTGTTTAACAAAGAAAAAACCAAAGTAATTTCAGAAACATTAGATAATCCCTCTGCCGAAACAGAATATAAAAATTCAGAAGATTTTCATTATTTGAAAATAAGCGATTTCACAATCGGTTACACTTATGATTCTATATTGAAATGCGAAGATTTATTCACTCAATCTAAAGATTTAATTTTGGATTTGCAAGGCAACACAGGCGGATATATACAAGAATTAAACAAAGTGTTAGGCTTATTTATTGCAGACGGCGAAGTTACATACACAGATAAAAGCGACAGTGAAGAAAAAATTTACAAAGCAAAATCGAAACAAAAAATTATGTTTAATAAAATTTATATTCTTACGGATAACAATACCGCCAGTTGTGCGGAAGTAATGATTTTGGCATTGAAAAGCAACTTAAATGTCACTTTAATCGGTCAAAAAACTTATGGTAAAAACTTTTCTTATGTTTATGAAAAATTCAATGACGGCTATTCTCTTGCGTTGGTAAGTTCTGTTTTTTGCGATAAAAACGGCAATACTTTTCCGAATGGTTTTGAGCCGGATTTACCTTGGCAAACGTCATTAGATTTTTCAAGTGCGGCTGATATTATAAATGAAAATTATAAAAGTTGATTTTGTTTAATTAAAAATTTACGTTGACTGCCGTTTAAAAAAACAGAAAGTTTTATACAAATAACAACTTGGTTTATGCTGATAAGATAGACGAAAACACTCTTATTAGATGATAAAAATTTTCTTCTTCAATAACATCAAAACATAATAGGGCAGACAATCCTCTCTCTTTTTGTATATTTGGGGTAAATTACTAAAAAACCCTTGACAGAGAAATTTTTCCTGATATACTGTTATTAGGGTTATAAGCTAATAATTTACTCACAGTTAGATACTGTAATCTATTAGCTAATTTATATAAAAAGGAGGTCTGTGATATGTCGGCACAGCTCAAAAAGTGTATTTTAATAGCCGCTCTCGCGATAATAGTCGCCATTCTTGGTTCAAGATTTGATGGGTCTATGTGGTTCATTATATCCCCTATAATACTTCCAATAAATGCTATTGAAAACATACATAGTGCCAAGAAAAATCGACCTGAAAAGTTGGATATTATTACAAAAAACGTCAACATAATTCTAAACTTTTTTCTTGTCTTCTACATCAACATAGCGATAATTTTGTTTGTGCTGTACTTAAATCCATCTCTTGATAACTTGACATTCAGATGGTATCACTTGTGG
>JAISIJ010000088.1 GCA_031262245.1 Oscillospiraceae bacterium
GGTACTTTAATTTCAACAAGCCCACTTGAATTTTCAAGCGGAAGTGTTTGGAATGATATTCAAACTCTTTCAAATAATGTAATTGTACCTATCGGGACATTAATTTTTATGGTTATTATGGTTGCCGATTTAATACAAACAATAACAGGCGGTAACCAATTCCAAGATGATACTTGGGAAACTTATTTTTGGTGGTCTGTAAATTTTATTATATGACTTCTGTTAATTGCAAATGTTTTTAATATTGCAAGTTGGATTTTCCAATTCGGTGTATATGCAGGAAGTGAGGGTTTAACACAACTTCTCGACAAAGAATATACTCAAAATTACGACCCGGATATTAATGGGTTTAATATAGGTCAACTATTATTACTCTTGTTGTTAAGTGTAATTTTAGTAATTGCAGTGCTTGTAATGATTGTAGCTATAATTATAACGCTTTTGGGACGTATAATTGAAACTTTTATGTATATTGGTATTGCACCTATTCCAATGGCTACTTTTATGAATAAAGAATGGAAGTCAATGGGGTACGGTTGGTTAAGAGGAATACTTGCTCTTGCATTTCAAGCCTTCTTTATCGTAATCGCATTAACTATTTTTACAACACTTTTCAATAATTTAATTCCGACTTTATCGGGGGCGGGAACAGAATTTTTAAATATATTTTTTGCATTTGTAGTTTTAATTGCAATGGCTGTTTCCCTTATCTTTACAGTTTTACGTTCGGGAAGTATATCAAAATCAATTTTCGGAGCACACTAAAATTTTTTTCAATGATAATTTAAAAAAGGGAGAAGTATGGAAAATAGAAAATACGTCAAGTTACCTATCGACTTGGGCAGTATAAAGAAAAAATTCTTTTTAGGGCTTAGTAGAAGAGAGTTCTTCGCTTTTTTAACCGGCGGTGCAATGGGAATTATTCCGTTCTTTGTTGTAAAATCCTTTTTGGGTGTTGTGTGCGGAGTGTTTGCACTTGTTCTTTTCGCCGCCCCGGCAGTAGTGGCAGGACTTTATCATAAACAGGGGATATTTGCAGAACAACTATTAAAAATTTGGTTGCAATATAAGAAAAAGCCAAAATTACTTGTCTACAAGGCATATAACACAGCGTATATTATGTCGTTACAACATACTGTCAGAAGTTTGGAAAGGAAATTGAGAATGTCAGATAAAGGTAAAATCATACTTTCAAAAGAAGAGAAAAAAGCTATAAAAGCACGAATTTCGGAAGTTAAAAGCACACTTTCACAGCCCTCTACACAGAATAGTATTCCGTTTTCGGATATGACAAAGGACGGTATTTGTATTGTTCCCGGTTCTTACTTTGGTAAAGGTATAAAACTGAATTATTATACAAAAAGTATTCGTTTCGGTGATATTAACTATCAACTTGTGGGTGATGAAGAACAAACAAATATTTTCAGCAGATACTGTGATATTATGAATTATTTTGACTCAAGTGTGCATTTTCAGCTTACTTTTGAAAGTCGTAAACGTGACAATGAGGTTTTGGTTAAAAAATTGGTGATTCCTCCGCAGGAAGATAACTTTAATAATATTCGTAAAGAATACTCGGATATGCTTGTTTCTAAGCTGACAGAGGGCGACAACGGTAATGAATTAGTGAAATTCTTAACTTTCGGAGTTAGTGCTAAAAATATTCGTGAGGCTCGGAATAAATTAAATTCGTTGTCAGCGGAAATAATCAGATTGTTTGAAAAAGCCGATGTTGAGGCTTGGACTTTGAACGGTGAGGAAAGATTATCGGTGCTTTACAGGGCATTGAACCCTTACCGCCGTAACCGTTTCCTTTTCAACTGGGATTATATGCGAAAAATCGGCTCTTCCCCCAAAGACTATATAGCCCCCTCCTCCCTTGATTTTTCAACTAAACGTGACTTTAAAATGGGTGACTGTTACGGCTCGGTTATGTGTATAAGTTTGCTTGCAAACGAACTATCCGACCGTATCTTGTTTGAATTTTTGGAACAAAATCAGCTTTTATGTCTTAATATTCACGTTGAACCTTTTGATTTGTTGGACGGACAAAATTTAGTTAAAAACGACCTTTTGAACCTTAAAATGCAAAAAGTTGACAAACAACAAAAGCTATATCGTGAGGGGGGAGATATAGAAAATATTCCGCTTAATATGCAGGAAAACATAGACGAATTAGCGGAACTCTACAAAGATGTAAAATCAAAGGACGAACGTCTTTTTAATATAACTTTGACGGTAAGAACTTATGCTAAGAATGAAAAACAACTTAAACAGTATACTGAAACACTTCGCCGTTTAACTCAAAATAAGTCTTGTATGCTTTTCCCTCTTGACTACCAACAGGAAAATGCTTTGTGTGCGAGTTTGCCTTTGGGAGTAAATAAAATCCCTAATATGCGAATTTTGCACACTTCAAGTCTTGCTGTCTTTGTACCATTTACAAGTGTGGAACTTTTCCATATTGACAGCCTCCGTGCCTCATATTATGGTATTAATTCACTTACAAGAAATATGATTATTGCCGATAAAAGCCGACTTAAAAACCCGAATAGTCTGCTTTTGGGGACACCGGGTGCAGGTAAGTCTTTCGCAGGCAAACGTGAAATTATTGATGTTTTCCTGCGGACAAATGACGATATATGTATTTCAGACCCCGAGGGCGAATATTTCCCTACAGTAGAGGCATTAGAGGGTCAAGTTATACGGCTTTATGCAAATTCAGAAGATTTCTTAAACCCTATGGACATTATTATTGACAAGGATTTAAATGCCGAGGACGACCCCATACCCGACAAAATTGAATATATTATTTCCATTATGGAGTTGATTGTAGGCGGTAGAGAGGGCTTAACCTCAACAGAACGGTCTATGATTGACAGGTGTGCAGGGAGAATATACAAAGATTTCTTGAATGATAATCCTACTGCTGAAAAAATGCCGATTTTACAAG
>JAISIJ010000133.1 GCA_031262245.1 Oscillospiraceae bacterium
GGAATAGATTGCCAAACTTTCATAAGCGTATCGTTCACAACTTCTTCCGCATCCTCTTTATTTTTCAAAATATTTATAGCAATAGACCGCAAAAAACGTGAGTATTTTTGCTGAGTTTCATATATTGCAGAGTTATTTCTTTGTAAAAACAGAGCGATTAGGTCTTTATCGTGAATGTTAATCACCTCTTTTTTTAAATCGTACGATATAATAAATATTTTGCCTTTCACTTATATAGACAGTCAAAACACCCTTTACGTTGCATATTTTTTTGTTTTTCTCATAGTTCCTGTGGTTCGCACCTCTCGAAGTTCCGTAGTTATTTTCACAGTTGGCGGTTTAGCTGACGTTGGTTTTACTATATATGAAAAAATCCCTTTTGTCAAGGGGATTTTTTTAGCGTACTGGGTTAGATATTTGTTATTGTGAACGGCAAGGATAGTCAAACCAAAGCCTAAAAATTGCCAACTATAAAAATAACTACGGAACTTCGAGAGGTGTAATATTCTAAAAAGAGTAGAAAAGTAAATCCCCTTTGTCAAGGGGATTTTTTATTTATTCTACAACATAAGGAAGAGCGGTTATTTCGTTTGTGAGATAGTTAACTATAATTTGCAAATCTTCGGTATCAATTGCACCGTCAATGTTTAAATCAGCGGCGAGTTTTGTTTCGTCAGAAAGTTGAATTGCACCTTGGATATATTTGCTTAAAAGAACAACATCTGCGACTTTCCCCGCAATATAGTCACCGTCAAGGTCAGCTAAATTTTGTAAAACGACATCAGAGGTTTCTTCTTTTTCAAGTACATATGATAAATCAAAATATTCTTCTCGAGGAGTATCAAGTTTATATCTAAGATTATAAGCTGACGGACTATCATAAGAACCGCCGAATAAAAACAGATAATTTTCAGAAAAATCTTCCCCTTTTTGTCTGATGACACTCCAGTACCCGTCCCAAACACGCACTTCTTCAACATTATCAATATCATATAATGACAGACCGTAATCTTTAATTATATCCGCATACAAGCTTGGTGTTACATCGGGAAATTCTTCAAAGGGGGTTGGCATAGGAAAAATGGAATGAACATCAAGGTAATAATCGCCATAAGCAATAAAATCCACATTGCTATTAGGTGCAAGACCGTCAGTTGTTTTAACAAAGTAAAAAGAAGTAAGAGTTGCTGCAGTAATTTCCATTTCTTGCGATATACAAATTGACCCATCTCCAAACTCTCCACCTTCCGAAAGAACAACAGAAGTTGAAAATGCTCCAAAAGTTCCAAAAGAAGATAAACTTAAAATAGCAGACATAATTATCGCTAAAGTTTTTTTATATTTTTTCATTCTAATTTCCCCCTATAAATTTTCATTATTATAAATAAAATTGTATACTGTCATTATAATTCTCAAAAAAATAAATGTCAACAAATATTATAAAAATATTCTACAAAAATATAAGACTGTTATTGTTAATTATGACAATAAACACAAAAATCAATAACAATTAAACAAATAATATACCAGTCGTGACGATGTCAGCTAAGTTGCCAACAACCACAACCGATACGGAACTTCGGAAATAGTATAACTCTGCAACTATCAGATACTAAAAACTACTTTTTAGGTGAGGAGATGTTTGAAAGCCCGAGGAGAATGAAGAAGTAAGGAGCGGAATAAAGGAGGGAAACGCCGACAAAAGCGTTAACTGCATATCCTAAAGCACCGCAAAGACAAGCTATTTCAATGCCTGTGATTGCTTTGCGATTTTTATAAGCATTGGTGTAAACGCTGATAATCCCCCAAAGATAGGCAATTATTGCAAAAGTGCCGAAAAATGCCCAGTATTGAAGATATTCATTGTGAGTGCGAACTGTTCCGATTTTTTCTCCGAGATAATCTGTAATACCCTCAACACCCCAACCGAAAAACGGTTTTTCCAAAATTTTATCCCAAGTTTCAGTCCAGAGAACCCAACGTCCCGTACCCGCAGTTTCCGCACCGGGAGCTTTTGTTAAAACCATTTCAATATCTTTAAAAAGTTGTGTGATAGTAAGGTCAACACGAGTGCTTATTTGCATTGCCGCAACCAAAACCAAGCAACCGCAAACTATTAATGCTAAAACAGCTAACAAGCCTTTTTTTATATTGCCTTTGCGAGCAAAAAGTGCAAAAACACCGAATAAAACTATGGCAGCACAAGCGATATATGCACCTAAAGCGTCAGCCAAAGTCAATACATATACTATTAATATGAAAAAGAGGAAATATATACTTTTTGCCATAATATTATCGGGATTAACGGAGAGTTTCGGAGATATTTCTATTTTATTATCAGATAGTTTATCTGAAATAATCAAAGCAAAAACACAACCGAAAAGCACAGCGAGATAGTAGCCGTAATGGTTCGGGTTCAAGAATGTTCCCACATCAAAGCCGATACCTGCTACATACTCTTCTTTAAAACTCCCTGCAAAACTCATAATGCAGACATACAATCCCACAGCTAAGAAGATATAAAGTATAAGTCTTTTCAAAATCGGAGTTTTGATTTGCGTTGCCATATAAAACAGCAAAATATAAACTAAATAGGTAAAAAGCCCCTCAAGTCTTAAATCCGTTCCGAAAAACAATTCTTTGCCTGTTAAAGTTGTTCCCCGCATAACTTGAAGTATCGTTGAGAAAACCGCTAAAATATAAAAAATTGCAAAAAGACAAGTCGGTCTGCGGGTTTGCCAATAGGTTTTAAGGCTGAATTTTCTGTCAAGAACTGTTCCGAAAAACTGCAAAGCAACGGCAATTACCGCAATCCAACCGAAAAAGAAATCATAATCATAGGTTGCAATAATTGCATCCCATTCGTATTTTTTGTGCTGTGCATTGGCTATCAGTAGCGGGAAAAAGGAAAAAGCAGTAATAACAATTGCATAAACCCATTCAAAAAAAGTGACATTTTTAAAATATTTATTCATAATTCTCCTAAAAACACCCTAAAAATTTATAGTATTCTGCGTGATGTTCTATTTCATTAAGCAAAGCAACGGTATGCGGATTGGTGATATTACCCTCGAAGTCGATATAGAACTTAAAATTAAATGAACCGTCGGCAAGAGGTCGGCTTTCAAGTTTTGTGATATTAACATTATTAGTAAAAAGCTTTGTCATAAGACGATAGAGTGAACCAGGCTTGTGGGGTAGAACAATTACAATAGAAACAGTATTTGCCTTTTCGCTTAATTCAATATCTTTTGCAATGCAGACAAATCTTGTGTGATTGCAAGGAAAATTAGAGATATGTTCATTTAAACATACAAGTTTATATTTTTCCTGTGCTTGAGGAGAACAAATACAGGCGATATTTTCCTGATTGTTTGCAACATATTCTGCGGAAGTCGCAGTATTCCCCCATTCTACACATTTAAGTCCGTTGGATTTCAGAAAATCGGAGCATTGTGAAAGTGCTTGGGGGTGAGAATATACCCCTTGAATATCTTTAATATCCATATGCTCACGAGAACAAAGCCTGTGTTCAATTGTTATTTCGGACATAGCGGTTACTTTGCAGTCCTTGCTGTTTAACAGCTCATAAGTCAAACCGATAGACCCTGTTATAGTATTGTCTATTGCCAAAAAACCGTATTTACATTCTCCGTTTTCAACAGCACTGAAAACGTCTTCAAATTCTTTATAAAAAACAATCTCATTATTCGGAAAGAGTTTTTGTGTTGCACGCTCTGAATTAGAACCTGCCAAACCTTGACAGGCAATTTTATCTTCAGGCAACGGTTTAAAAATTTTATACTCTTTGCTTTCGGATATTATCTCACGCTGTTGCAGACATTTTGATATATCCATAATATTCATAAATAAAGCCCTTATGCCGTCTGCCATTTGAGGATTGCCCTCGCTGACAACCTTATCAAGAACTTCCTGTTCTCTGTTACCTTGCATAATAGGGAGGTTGTGGATTTTTTTGTATTCCGCAACCCCTTTAGCTAACTCCATACGCTCTGAAAACAAATGAGTTATTTGCCTGTCAATATTATCAATTTCATTTCTCAATTCGTCTAAATTCATATAACCACCTCTACTGATAAGCTTTTAAATATCTTTGTAATTTTAATAATGCTCTTGCGTGTATTTGACCTATTCTTTGCGGCGTAAGCCCCACAACCGTTGCTATTTCATTTTGCATAAGACCGTTGTAATAATGAAGTGAAACTACTTTTTTCTCTTGTTCATTGAGTTTGTCTATAGCTTCGCCTAAATATTTATATAATTCTGTTTTTTGCAAAATAGCGTCGGGTGACAGGGAAACAGACTGTCTTTCAATCATAACACGCTCATTCATAGCCGTGTCTTGCATAATTTCCTCAAAAGAAAGTGAAACAGCATTTGTAATTTCCGCTAAAATTTTGCTGTATTCACTCTCGGAAATATCGAGAAAAACTGCCATTTCTCTGTCTGTGGGTTCTCGCATAAGTTTATTTGAAAGTTCAATAAAAGCCTCTAAAACATCATTGGAGTTTTTGCGAACACGTCGAGGTATCCAATCTTGTTTCCTCATCATATCTATAATTGAACCTCTCACACGCATATAGATATAACTGGTAAATTTCATTCCTTTAGTTTCATCAAATTTGTCAACACATTCAATTAATACTAACATTCCTTGGGAAACCATATCTTCTAATTGCACATTGGTGTTAGCCATAGAACGCAACTGCCCCACTATAGCCTTTACAACTTCGGTATAAGCTAATATTATTTTATTACGAATGGTAATATCTTTTGTTTTAAGATATTCATTTCTTAAAGAGATAAACTCTTCTTCTGTAATTTGTTTTTTATCAGCCATATTTACCTTTTTTATATTGAGATTTACTAAATACTGATGTTCCCCAAAGCCTGTATTTGTACTCTTGTATCAATTTCATTGTATGAAAGTACAGCAACGTTAGGATAAAATTGGTCTATCAATTTCTTGAAATATACACGAACAACGGGAGAAGTCAATACAATAGGTACTGCAACAAGGTCTTTTATTTTATCTATCTCTTGGGTTGAGGAAACAATAATTTTCTGCATAATTGATTGGTCAAGTGCAAGATATGAACCGCTGTCAATTTTCTTAACGCTGTTCATAATGAGATTCTCGATATCAGCGTCAAGCGACAGTACTTTTAATTGCCCCGCTTCTGAAAAACGGTGAGAGATAGTACGTTTCAATGCTTGACGTACATATTCCGTCAGCATATCCGTATCTTTAATTTTACCTGCATAATCACCTAACGTTTCAAGTATTGTTTCAAGGTCTTTAATGGGAACGCCTTCTTTTAAAAGCATTGCCAAAACTTTTTGCAATTCCGAAACACTTAAAATTGACGGAACAGTATCCGCAACTATGGTAGCATTGGTCTTTTTAAGGTTTTCAAGCATATTGTTAACTTCAAGTCTTGAGAGTAATTCAAAAGCGTGGGTGCGGATAATCTCCGACAAATGAGTGATAATCACAGATGTCGGGTCGATAAGGGTATATCCCAAAAGCTCTGCTTTCATTTTTTTATCTTCAGAAATCCATTTTGCCTTAATTCCGAATGCCGGTTCAATGGTTTCTATGCCGTCAATTGTATCACCCTCAGGCGGAGCTAAACCCAAATAGTGGTCAACGAGTATATCTCCCTCTGAAACAACCTCTCCTTTAATGCAGATACAATATTGATTTGGGTTGAGATTACCGCTGTCTTTCAATTGAACAGGTGGAACAACAAACCCCATTTCCTGTGCGAATTGTTTTCTGAATATAACAACTCTGTCGAGAAAATGTCCGCCGCTGCGGTCGTCAACAAGGGGAATAAGAGAATATCCGAATTCTACTCTGATTTGTTCAACTGTAAGCAAACCGTAAAGATTATCAACATTGCGGTAAAATTCTGCCTCGGAGGTAATTTCCTGAACTGTTTCGGGAGCATCAACCGCCGCCGCTCCTGCAGTTTGAAGTTGAGCATTATTACGCATAAGCATAATACCCAAAAAGAGAAACACTCCCGCAACCATAATTGTTTGGAATAAAGGAAATCCGATAAACATCATAAATAACAATGTTATTCCGGCAATAATCAATACAACAGGGGTAGATTTAAATTGATTTATAACATCTGTTGAAAGATTAGCCTGTGATGCAGAACGTGAAACAATCATACCTGTCGCAACGGATATAAGCAATGCAGGTACAGAGGAAACAAGACCGTCACCGATTGTTGCAACTGTATAGAGATTTGCTATTTCACCGAAAGAACCTACATCTCTGATAAAACCGACTATAACGCCGCCGATAAAGTTTATAAGAGTAACAACGATAGACATTGTTGCGTCACCCTTTACGAATTTACAAGCACCGTCCATAGCTCCGAAAAACGCCGCTTCACGTTGAACTTTTTCACGTCTTAACTTAGCTTCTTCATCGGTTATATATCCCGCAGAAAGGTCGGCATCTATTGCCATTTGCTTACCGGGCATAGCATCTAATGTAAAACGTGCGGCAACTTCCGCAACACGTCCCGAACCGGCAGTAATTACTATCAAGTTTACCAAAACTATGATTATAAATACTACCGCACCCACAACAGGGTCACCTTTAATAACAAATTGTCCGAAAGTTTGTACAATCTCTCCGGCATAAGCAGGTGGGTCTTCACTTGAAAGTATAGAACGAGTTGACGATATATTCAAACCCAACCGAAAAAGCGTTGTAATCAATAATATACTGGGGAAGATAGAAAAATCAAGACTTTCTTTTATATACATTGTAGTTACAAGTATTATCAAAGCTATTCCGAACTGAAGAATGAACATAAAATCCAACACCCCGGGAGGTAATGGAATAATCATCAACAATACAATTGTAATTACAAAAAAAGCTACTCCGTGCTTTAAAACATTTGCCAGTTTTATATTTTTTTCCTTCTTTACTCTTTTTATTTTTTATTTTTCTATTATTTTTAGAGTGTTATTATGGTAAGGGTTCGCTATCTACTTTAACGTAATTGTTCTTAAACTCTTTTAGTTTTTAGTGTGTATTATGATAAAGGTTTTACATTAATTGTTCTTAAACTCTTTTAGTTTTTAGGGTATGTGACATTCTCACACCTCTTTATTTTTCAGATTATACACAAACGCCAATACATCTGCAACTGCCTGATAAAAATCTGCGGGTATTTCACGGTCTATATCAACGCTGTCGTATAACGCTCTCGCTAAAGGTTTATTCTCTATACAGTATACATCAAGTTCCTTTGCAATGTCAACTATTCTTAACGCTAAAAAATCAATTCCTTTTGCAACAACAATAGGGGCATCATTTTTGTCTTTGTCATAAGCCAAAGCAACAGCATAGTGAGTTGGGTTACGAATGACAACATCTGCCGTTTGCATTGCTTCTGTAATTCTTCTCATACTCATTTGCATTTGTTTCTGTCTGATTTTGCTTTTAACTTTCGGGTCGCCTTCCATTTGTTTAAATTCTTCTTTAATCTCTTCTTTTGACATTCTCAATTGTTTTTCGTGCTGATATTTTTCCCACATATAATCCGCACCCACAATAAACAAATACGCAATACACACATTTTTTATAATCTCAATTATTAAATCACCTGTATACTGAACACTTGCTACCAATGGTATATCCATAAATCTGGGTAATACATATAATTCATCTTTAATAGTGTTATATATTACCACAAAAATCACCGTTACTTTTGCTATCTCTTTTAATTGTTTAACAATGCCCTTAGGTGCAAAAATATTACTTGCAAGATTTTTAAAACCTTTTATTAAACTTAATTTCTTAAAATCCGGTTTCAGTTTTTTAAAATTTACATATCTCTTTGTCTGTGCCATAATCCCTATTACACCCACTGCCGCAGCTATAACCGTAATAGGACCTATTGCTATCGCCGTATTTATTGCACAATTTATAAAAATCCGACTGTATTCATCGTCTTCCAGTCTTGTTACTTCTCCAATTCTCTCAAAATATTCCGTCATTATCCTTAATATAGTAGATTGTGCCAACGGATACAAAAATTTAAACGCAAAAAAACATATAGCCAAACTCAACAAAGTTACAAGTTCGTCACTCTTGAATATATTCCCGTCTTTCCTCGCATCTTGTCTGTGTTTTGACGTGGGTTTCTCCGTTCTTTCCCCACCCATTCCCTGTTGGTCAGCTATTTAATTTTTCCCCTTTCAACACTTTTTAGAGTAGGTTTTGCCTTGCTGTTCTTTAAGGCGTTTCACTCTTTGTTAGCTTTAGGACATAACATCCATTTGTTTTTTGACACAGCTTGATTTTGTTGAATATTTAGCTTTCGAGCAGAACAACCATTTATTTAAGATAAATGATTTAACGACGACCGCATTGCATTAAACATATTTACAAGATATTTGTCAATAAACTCACTTATGGGGCTTGCCAAAACAAACAATAATATAATACCCAAAGATATTTTCATTTGCAAGTTTATAACAAAAATATGGATAGCGGGAATAAGTTTCATCAAAATACCCAAACCAATCTCTAATAGAAACTCTGCAAGAACAATAGGCACAGCAATTTTCAATGCCATAGCAAAAGTATCAATAAATATTTCTATGCCGTAACTTCCTATTTCAGAGAAATCTATTCCGCCCACACCGATAGGAACAGCCTCATAACTGGTAAAAATCAATCGGAACATCATTAAATGACAATTTGTCACGAAAAACATAGTTATAAAAAGGAAATTAAGCAATTTATCGGTAACACCCATTTGAATATTTGTGGCAGGGTCCATAACTTTCGCCATAGATAAACCTATTTGCATATCCAAAATCTCGCCCATTGCCATAAGCAGATAATAAAACATCATACAGACGTGAGCAAGGATAAATCCGATAAGCAATTCTTTAAACAATGCAACAAAATAGAGTATTCCGCTGAAATCCTCCTCAGGCAGAGGTACTGTAGGTGCAAGCAAAACAGTAACGGCAACTGCAAGACCTGTTCTTGCCATAGCCGGTATACTTCTTTGGTTAAATATGGGGTTAAAACCCAATATCCCTATCATTCTGACAAACACCAAAAAATAAACAAAAAAGTTATTGATACTTATATTAATCATTTTATTTCCAATTAACAACTTTTAATTGAGATATATTTGTAAATATAGTTATTGAATTATTTTAATGTCACAAGATTTACCATACGTTAAACCTGTGTTATGCGGTAAAAAATTTCTTTCATAAAATCTTTTAAGGTAGCCATCATAGTAGACCCCAAAACCAACATCATTATACCTATTATAACTATTTTCGGTAGAAAAG
Source organism: Oscillospiraceae bacterium (assembly GCA_031262245.1). Classification (GTDB taxonomy): domain Bacteria; phylum Bacillota; class Clostridia; order Oscillospirales; family Ruminococcaceae; genus BNZF01. The sequence continues at coordinate 9,367 of JAISIJ010000133.1, forward strand.
TAAGGGTTTGCTCGTGTATTTGAGTTGCGGCTTGGAATATAGCAATAATAAGCCCGATAGCAACACTTGCCAACAAAATCGGACCCGCTATTTTTATTACCACCAACAGTGACGAGTAAAATACACTCATTACATCACCTTGTGTAATTGCTATCACCTCTTAATATTTTATTGAAATTTAATTAAGCATAGCTAATGGAATGAAACAATAAGGCTTTCAAAGAGCAATCCCCAACCGTCAACTATTACAAAAAGCATTAGTTTGAAAGGTAAAGAAATCATTGCCGGCGGAAGCATTACCATACCCATTGACATAAGCACGGAAGATACTACTATATCTATAACAAGAAAAGGAATATACAACAGAAAACCTATCATAAATCCGCGTTTCAACTCACTTGTTATAAAACTGGGAACAATGACAAAAAGACTTAAGTCAAGTAATTTTTCCTGTGAATTAAACTGTGTTTCATCTGCCAATTCATATTCATCAGAAAGTGTTAAAAACATTCTTAAATCTGTGTCGTAGGTTTGTTTTAACATAAACTTTTTAAGAGGTCCTGTTGCCTCTTGAATAGCAGCAACACCGGTAATAGTTCCCTCGGTATATGGTTTATATGCAACGTCATTTATTTCCTTTATTGTGGGTGTCATAATAAATAACGTAAGAAAGAGTGCAATTCCGATTAAAACTTGGTTGGGCGGTATCATTGTACCCATTGCGGAACGCAGAAACGAAAGAGAAATTATAATACGCAGAAAACAAGTCATCATCAGTAAGAAAGTCGGCAAAAGAGCTAAAAACGCAAGTAAGAACAGTATATCCATAGCGGACACTTGTGCTCCCGCAGAACCTGTACCCACATCAATGCTGATATTAGCATCACCGTCATCAACAGTCACGGGAACAGTAGGGTTATCGGGGTCAACAGCACCTTGTATTGAGGGGTCGTCTTGAGGAGGTGCATTAAGGATAATTCTTGAATTTAAAACAGGCAAATCCGCTCCCGCCCAAAGAACACCGCCGAACATTGTAAAAACAGAGAAAACGATAATAAATGCAATTTTAAGAATCTTTTTCTTCATTCGTTTTCCCTTTCACATTTTCTAAAATCTGACTGAATGATGTTTCGTTTTTCGGTATTAATTCAGCGGAATCTATATCTGCAATGCGTTCGATATGGTTATTTGTTATTCCTAAAAGCATAGTTTGTCCGGCAACTTCAACAATAAGCAAAAACTGGTTTTGAGATACCGCACATCTTTCCAAAACTTTAATATTCCGCTCCTGACCTATTTGTTTTCCGAAAAACACACCGTTTTTGCCGTATTTTTTTATTACCACCGCTAAAGCAACGATAATAACAACAAATAAAATCATTGATATTATAGCTGTTGCAAATTCACCCAGCATTTAGTTTCCTCTGTCTATCTTTTAGATTTTTTCTGACGTAAATCATTGTATATTTCTGTTACACGCACATAGAAATTATCACCTATAACTACAATATCGCCTAATCCTACAGGTTGTTTATTGGCAATAATCTCAATGGGAGCTCCGGCAGAACGATTTAAATCAATAACCGTGCCTACTTTCAACTCCATAATATCTTTCATTTTTTGTCTTACTTTGCCTAATTCCGCCGCAACTCTTAAATCCACTTTCATAAGATTATCCATATTTTCTTTTGCATAGGCGAAAGGAATTTCATTGCCGACATCTTTTCCGAAATCGGGGAATTCGGGTTTTTGTACTTTTATTTCCGGCTCTTTTTCGGCATAGTATTGAGAATAATCATATTGAGGGTAAGGATATTGCATATTAGGGTCATAAGCGGGTTGTTGATATTGAGGATATGGTTGTTGGGGATAAGGTTGCGGTGCAGGGGGAATATCAGAATTAACAGGAGGAGGTGCTTGCTCTTGAGGAGCTTGAACAGGTTGGGGTATTTCTTGAGGTTGTGAAACTTCGGCAGAAAACGCAACAGGAGCAACTTCTGCAACAGCTGTTTCCTCCGGAACCATACCCATAGCTGCTAAAACTTTTATCATAGATTCAGAAAGCGTCGGAGAGATTAAATAAAATAAATGTGCACTGGCAACCCCTGATATATCCATTTGAAATTCAAGGCACATTGCATTGGTATCTGCCGAAACACCCATTTCAACAGGTAAATTATCCATATGAAAAGATTTTGCGGTAAGCATTAAATTAGAGGTGTTTTGCAAAAATTCATTCATTGTAACAACACAAGTCTGCATCATCATATTAAGGATTTCCTGAATGGTTGAGAGTGCCATATCGTCAAACTCAAAGCCCTCTCCTACTTCGGTATCGGTCATCATTAATACATTTAATATAGCTTGAATATCCTTAGCTTTAAATATCATACAACTGTCGCCGTTAAGACCGCCGCTGTAATTTGTGCTTGCATAAAGCCCGGAATTATATTCCGATAGTCTAAAATCCGATAGTTTGCCTTGAGAGGCAGATATTTTTGTAATTGAAACAGGTTTATCCAAAACTTGAGAGATAGTATTTGCCGCCGAGCCCATCCCTATGTTAAAAATCTCTCCTGCTGCGTCTATCTCAGCTGCTGTCAGAATTTCATTAGTCATTTTCTATTTCTACCTTCACTGATTTTCTATGTTGCCGTTCTGATTTTCAATATTAGCCTTACTTGCAAAATAACTGCCGTCAAAATCTGCCGAACCGTCAATATTTATAGGTGTAATGACAATTTCAACACGTCTGTTTTTCGCACGTTCCTCTTCGGTGTCATTGGGTGCAAGAGGATAAAGATGTCCGAAACCGCTGAACATAAGTTTATTTTCGGGGAAATCTTTTTCATCTTTAAATACATTTAATATATGCAATGCACGGTCGGCAGAGAGTTGCCAAGCATCCATAGAACTCTCTACATCGGCAGTATACCCTTTTATAACTACTTTTCCTATATCTGACTCGTATTGTTTTAAGGCATCGCCTACAATATTCAAAGGAGTAATACTTGATTCTATTAACTCTGATTTATCGGGTTCAAAAAGCAAAGTATTGTCAAATTGCAAATATATAGTAGATGTTTCGGGGTCTTGTTCAATAAGAATTACATCTTTAGAGGAAGTTGCGTTGACATAACTGCTTATAAGCTTGTATAAATCTGCAAAGAGTGCTTTTTCCTCTTGGGTAGGTTCTTCTTTTTCCTCTTCTGTTATAGGTTCTTTTATGGGTTCTTCAACAGCATTAGCTTTCTCTTTAATAGCCTCACCTGCCGCTTGCGGTATTTCAATAACAATCTCTTCAACTTCAACAGCAGCACCCGGATTAAAAGCTTTAACCAATTCGCCCCATTGCGTTTCGGAGATTGACGACATACTGTAAAGACACACAAAAAACGTCAGTAATAATGTTACCATATCACCGTAAGTATCCATCCAACTACCGCCTCCGGAAACAGTTTTTCTCTGCATATCAACACCTCCTCTTTTTCTTTTCTATTCTTTCCTGTAGTTTACAACTCTCGAAGTTCTCTA
>JAISIJ010000147.1 GCA_031262245.1 Oscillospiraceae bacterium
TTTTATTTTGTCAGGGTCAATGCACAAACTGTCGTCGCAGTCAATAAAAACCGGTTTTGCATTTAAATATTTAATCGGATTTACCGCCGCAATAAATGTCAACGTCGGACAGATAACCAAGTCATCCTGCCTGACTCCGGCTTGCAAATAAGCGAGGTGAAGAGCTGCTGTTCCGCTTTGCACCGCAACACATTCAGAATTTATATATCCGGCGAACTTCTTCTCGAAATCGGTAATAAAGCTACCGCCGGTAGAAACCCATTCGGTTTCTATTGCCTCGGTCACATATTTTAATTCGTTTCCTTTGAGGCACGGCACTGACAAAGGAATAAACTTTTGAACCATACGTTACTGTCCTTTTTCAATCTCGGTGTACTCACGACCTGCTTTTTCAAAGTCATCGGTGCGACCTATGTCTAACCAATAATCATCAATTTCATATTTATAAACCTGCATATTTTTTTCAAGCATAAGTTTTATTAACTTATCCATTCCGAAATATGTATCGGGTGGAATCAGGTCTAATATTTTTGGATGAACTGTATAAATCCCTGCCATTGCATAAGTTATAATATCGGGTTTTTCCTGTAAATTTGTAACAATATCTCCATCAAAGAAAATGTTACCGAAAGAATACGGCGTGATTATTTTTTTAATCACAATTGTCAGCAGTGCTTCTCTTTCCAAGGAAAAATTATATAGCTTATCAAAATCCATAAGAGTAATAATATCGCCGTTCATGACAATAAACGGTTCGGTTAATTTATCCTCAAGCAACTTTAACGGACCTGCTGTTCCAAGAGGTTCTTTTTCTTTCGAAAAATGCAAATCAACATCATATCGTGAGCCGTCACCGAAAAAATTCTCGATATATTCGGATTTATAATTGCAGGCAAGTGTAATGTCGTTAAATCCGAATTTAGATAATTTTTCAATTTGAATCTCTAAAATTGCTTTCTCGCCAATCGGCATGAGCGGCTTTGGAATAACATTTGTAAAAGGCTTTAATCTTGTCCCCAAGCCGCCTGATAAGATTACTGCTTTTTTCATATTAATATATTCCTTTTTATTTTCCGTATTTTATTTTTAAGAAAATTTTTTCTGAGAAAATACGTCGGCAAAGTATGTATTCTTACCGAATTGATATATTTTAAAAAATTCGAGTGGCGAAGAAGATATTTGTTTTAAAAAATATTGCTAAATAATCTGCTCGTCAAGAGTGTCTTCGGGAGGAGTGAAATTCTTAAAATGTTCAAAAAACAAATCTATGTCTTCAAAATAAATTTTATTTTCACGCAGCCATTTTTCTTTTCTTGCCCACCATTTTATGCGGAGCAGAATTTCAATCTGTTCGGGCGAAAACCTGTATTTGAGTATCTTCGCCGGAACTCCGACTACAACGGCATACGGCGGCACATCGTGCGTAACAATCGCTCCTGCACCGATAACTGCACCATCGCCGATAGAATGACAACTGCTTGTGTTAATAAATGCATTTGCACCTATCCATACGTCGTTGCCGATAATGCAACTTTGCTCTTGCGATTTAAATACATCGTTATAAATTGAAGAATTAATTACCTTGTATAAAGATGAATGTTGGGAAATTAATTGAATATGATTTTGATGAGCATACGCCTTTTCATTAATCGCACAATATCTGCCGATTGATTTTATTTTTCTGTTTACAATAGCTGTATTAAAACTTTTAAAACCGTAACTGTGTCTGCCGATTTTACAATCATAATAATTGAAATCAATAAGCGGATAAATATGACAGTTTAATTCCGTATAAGAAATATAATCCTGCACATAAAGAAAACCTTTTTTATTTAAAACATCAGAAATTTCAAAATTAATATCAGAAAAAACAGAGATAATAACAAAATGTTCTTTTGGATTTAATTTTCCACTTGAAATTAACGGGAAATCAAGATGTGCCCCCCCGTCAGAGATTATTTGTGAATTTGTGAAATAATCAAATTTTATATTATTTTCTGTTAAAAGGTCAGCACATATTTTTGAATATTCACCCGTACCGTAAAGAATGACTTTTCTATCACCGATTTTATTTTTTATGAAGTCAATGTTCTCTTTCAACATCTCCATTCACACATACCTCTTTACAGCTTCCGCAATTGTTTCGACTTCACTTTCGGGCATATACGGGTGAATCGGCAGTGATAAAATTCTTTTGCAAACATCAATAGTTTCAGCGAATTCATCATCCGAATAATTTAAATTTGCAAATGCTTTTTGAGAATGAAGCGGTTTGGGAAAATATATCATCGTCGGAATATCTTCATCTTTTAACTTTTTCTGCAATTCCTGTCTGTTTACATTTTCAGGTAACAGCACAGAATACTGTGCCCAAGAAGAATAAAAATTTTCCTGAATAATCGGAATTTGAACGACATCTTTCAAGTGCACCGAATAAAGGTCTGCAATTTTATTTATATTCTCTACCTCATAATCGGCAAATGCCTTTAATTTAACTTTTAATATTGCTGCTTGAATTGTGTCGAGTCTTGAATTTGTTCCGATAATTAAATTGTCATATTTGTCAGTAGGAGACGAACCGTTTTTTCTGAGCAGTATTAACTTTTCATAATATTCATCGTTGTCGGTAAAGAGAGCACCACCATCACCGTAACATCCGAGTGGTTTTGCCGGAAAAAATGAAGTAGTCGATATATCCCCGAAAGAGCAAGCTTTTCTGTTTCCGATTTTGCCACCGAACCCCTGTGCTCCGTCTTCAATTAAAAACAGACCGTATTTGTCTGCAATTGCACGTATTTTTATATAATCTGCCGGTCGTCCGAACATATCAACGGCGATAATTGCCTTAGGAGTTAATTTGTTTTCGGATAATGTATTTTGAATTGTTTTTTCTAATTTTTCGGGATTGATATTAAATGTATTTCTTTCAATATCAACAAAAACAGGGGTTACCCCTATCCAAGAAGCCGAACTCGCACTTGCAATATAAGTAAAATCGGGAACAAAAACGGCATCGCCCTGCCCCACATCGAGTGTTTTTAGTGCAAGCACGAGTGCGTCGGTTCCGCTGGCACAGGTTACACAATGTTTGACACCAACATATTCGGATAATTGTTCTTCAATTTCTGCAACTTCTTTGCCGAGAATAAAATATCCGACTTCTAAAACTTCCGATATAGCCTTGTCAATTTCATTCTTCAAAACATCATATTGCTTGTTTAAATCTCTGAATTTCTTCATACCATAACTCCGTTTTTGATTTTATATTTTTTTCGGCAATTCGGGCACACATACTCGTCACA
>JAISIJ010000191.1 GCA_031262245.1 Oscillospiraceae bacterium
TTTAATGCTGTTCAACCGTCATTACATTCCATATATAGTTCTTTTGTCGATATAGCAGGACAAAATCGTGTGACGGTTAGCACTAAAAAAAATCTTGCAGAGAAATATAAGGATTCCTATGTTGCTTATAAAAACGGCAGATTAAGTCATATATTTGACCCTGATTATGACAATCCTGATGATTATCATCTTGAACCGTTGAAATCAAAATTTAGAGGTTTAACAGCTCACATTGTTGGTTCACTTCACCAAAATGTAAGACACTCTACAGGTGACACAGATACTACTACACCCGGTCCAACATATGATGCTTGGATTGATTTCTGGTTGGCTCATACCGGTACCGCGGTAAAACCGGTTTGCTGTTATTTTACCGGTGTTCTGGGTGCCAACGGGCATACTTGCAATGCTACTGTAGCAGGTTCCTGGCTTTGTTTCGGTAACCATACCGTAGCTTCTACTGTTGCTAATACGGTGGTTGATCCTAGAACTAACGGAGTAGTTTATATAATGCCCGCATGCAATGCTTCAAACCAGTGGCGCAATACAAATATTTTTACGTTGCAAGTACCAACAACGAGTGCGGACCTTGATGATTATCACAATTAACACAGGTTATAATTTTGTTTATATTCGGTTTATACCGATAAAAATATATTTTTTAAGGGGGCTTTCCAATGTTTAACTTTAGTTATACCACAACTGATAATACCCGTCTGAGATACGTTGATGATGTAACGAGTACGGATGTTTCACTCAGCTACCACACACTCAAAGGCAATAATCCTTCAAAAAAAGGTGACCTTATAGCATTCTATCCGTCTGATTCCTATGGCGTTGTTTCAACCGACGCAATCCCCGATGCTGTCTATAAAGTTGAAGGAGAGAGGTCGGACGACGAGCAATACATTGCAAATATTCCGCGTCAGGCAGCTGATTATGTTTTTGTATATGTTCAAGGGAGTACTGCTACTGAACTCCAAAGTACACCATTTGCTAATGTAAAGGCTACTTCTTTACTGACACTTTTGTATGGACAAACAAATGGTACTGCTACTGACATTACACTTGCTATCAAATCAATCGGTAAACTTGTAGAATTTTCATATAGCGGTATAGAAAACACAACTCCCGCTAATGTTGCTTGGGTTGGCATATGGAAAGGTAAAACTCCGGCACTTAATAGTCCTCCTGATTTTTATTATGTTATTAACGGTGATTATTACGGAAAATTCGGTATAAAAGGTTTGATTCAAAATACCGACTATTTTATCGGATATTTTACAGATGGTTATAATGCAGATAAATCACAGCTTAATACCGCCCATTTAGCCGCATATATATCATTCAACAGTACATTTATACAAGAGAATGATATTGAGGAGTAATATCATATGAAAGAAAATCCTGACCAAAAAAATGTTCTCTGCCGTCTTTTTGAAAGTAGGCTTTATACCGCTGATACGGAAACAAGTGCAATATTTGCACTTGTTTCCGTTCGCTTTTCGGGAGAACTGCCGAATGAAATAAATATGGATGATGCTTTGACCGATGATACGTTGTCGATTAGTTTTATTTATCTTAAATCTCCTGTTTCAATACAATCTTCTACTGACGTTGAAACATTCACAGAGCGTTTTGACTTACTTGCACAAAAAGGCAGGGGGTTCTTCTTTGGAGATACAGCTCTGTATTTTTCAGCAGGTGATGTATTTTGTACAGAAAATGGAACGAATTTTCAGATTGCAGAAACTGTGTCGTTGAGTATAAAACCGTATATAAAAATGACTTTTAATAAAACCGACCTTACTTTAACCTTTGATAATAATAATCAGGGTTTAGATTTTACAAATTATCATTACGGCGACAATCCCTTTTCCGGTGCGGTTTTTCATTTGTCAAGCGGGATACTCACTTTCTTTTTTTATGTTAAGGATTCGAGCTATTTTCTCAAGGTGTTTAAACCGGGTTTTGTTTACGGATATCCTGCGGACAACAGCGGCGATATTGAAAAAATTACACGAATTGAGTTTCCGTTCTGTAACAGTTTTTATGATAATTCTTTTAATTTAAATGTTTCACTTTCATTGGCTAATCCTTGTGAAATACAAATGCTTTTTTCTAATGAGGGTATACGAATACTTACACCTATATCTACGGTTTTAGGTGAAGATGTAGTACTTACATCAACAGCAGGTGCCGGTTTCGGTGTGCCGCTTAAACCATACGGCGATGCCTCATATGTTACTGTACCGATTGGCGGATATAAGATTTCTTCTGCATATGATACGGCAAAAAGCGGTATTCTCTGTGGATTTTACGGCACAGAATATTTTATCTGTACAGAAAACGCTTCCATTAACTTTACTAATAAAGAAACATCTGATGTAATAGGTTGCGGTGCTTTCGCGCCGAAATTCCCCGCCGCCGCTCCGTCTATTTCGGATTTTACCGACCCTGCAGGTAAATCCCCGCTTGATGACAGATTTTCGACCGCTTATATAAGTTTTCCTGTTGGTACAAAATACTATTCTCAACCATCGGATAATCCATATTATACAGGGAACGGTGAGATACTTGACTATGCACCTCTTTGCAATACACTTACAGCTAATTCACCATTTTTTCCGCTTGTACCTATGAATTCGGATGAAGCTCTGAAAAAATCATTTGAAACCACCGTAATTTCACCTGCTCGAGCCGTATTTGTTAACGATTCAGTCAATTTAAGATTGTTTTGTTCAGATTTGCTTGCCGCTAACGATACTTCATCTGCAACTATTGCAGCACCGAGCGGATATCTGCTGACTGTAACCGATACGAACAGCATAAAACGTATTGCATTATCTGAAGAGGTATTTTTCGATAATCCACCGCAAACTCTTGTTTCCGCATTTAACACCGCCGGTATGATGCTTGTTATATCAGATGATGAAGTACTTAAAAACACATTTAAGATTACATTTTCGGACTGGAAATTTAATTTCACACTCGGTAAAACTGTTATGGTTGTCAAAAGTCTGCGTGGAAAGCTTTTCGATGTTGATAATCATTCACACTCTCTTATAGGAAATATATCCACTTGGACACAAAAAGATGCGTTTACGGCAGGTCAATCAGCGAGTATTGCCTCCTCTCTTATGCAAACCATATCAAATTTACTTACACAAAAAGACCAAGAAGAAATTTATATCAAACCATTATATGATGCCGTTACTGATGAAAACTGGCAAGGATTTTTATTTTTTAACACCTCTCTCGAAAAAAGTGTATTTCCTGATGAACTTGCTTTACTGTTTCCGTCTGATGCATCCGCCGGTGCTGTTAAACTTAATTTCTTCGGTGCAAGGCGAATAGACTTATGCCCATCAGAAAACGGTCCGATGTTTGCAGGAACAGCAGAGTATTTTGGCTATGCCTCATATAAAGCTCAAGGATTTTCCAGCGGTGCAGTTTCCCCGAAAAACAGCGATACAAGCGAATTTCGCAGTTTAGAATTGAAAGCCGCATTCGAAAAAGCACAAATGAAAGATTTCAACAGTACGGCTCAGCTCTATCTTTCACAACTTTTCGGAATTAAACCGAAAACCAATGCTCTCGGTACAGTTATGCTTAAGGGTATTTACACAAATCGTGGAGGAAAGCGTGTTTTTACTCTGAAAACTTTCAATAATTATACTGCTATAGGAAATGATTTTGTTAATACCGATATAATAAATGTTAATGTTGCAACTGTTTCGGAATACAAAACTTTTACTATAGACGGTAAAATCAGTTTTGCAAAACTTGATAACGGCGACATATTTTCATATGACGAATTGCTTTTTTCGGGACTCCAAATTGTTCAAAATGACACGGATAATAGCTTTTTCCACGATTATTCAAAGGTATCTTTTGACACAGCAAACAGCATATGCCGTGATAATTCCGCAATTAAAGCATTTAATCTAATACCTATTTCTTTGATAAAATCTGCTGACGGCTTTTTACAAACAGCGTACAGCAATTCAGGTAAATTATCGGATATGACCGGAGGTATTGTCTATAATCTCAATCTCGGAACAACCGGTGCGGCATCTTCAAACAGCCCCATATCTATTAAAATGCTCATAGGTTTTACGTCAGAGGGAAAGCCTGTTATCGGTGTAAAACTTCCCGGTGTAACTGCTATTGAAGGTGTTTTGTCACTTACTGCCGAGGCGGTAAAACTCGAATATAAAGATAATAACTTTGCGTTATTTTTGCCTAATATTGCACTCAAAATTCTCGGACTTCTTAAGCTACCGACAAGCGGCTCATTGTCTGCGGCACTATACAGCGGCGGTGGGTGGTTTGCAGTTATAAATAATAACAAATAATAAGAATTTAAGTAAAAATCGGAGGTGTTTATTTTGGCAGATTTAAATGAACTGTTAAATGCACTTTATAATGAAGAAACAGAAGATATAGATGATAAAATACTTGACGATAATCTGATTTTGTTTGAAAACTTTATTAGGAATCAAGAAACAATTGGGGTTTATCTTACGCCTGAAACCATAGCGGAAACTTGGCGATATACACGTATATTATTGTGTAATTGTGAGTTTTCGGGCAATCTGCTTATTATGACTTCGATTGATGATTTTGATATTAGGTGCTATATTCCGTTTTTTACCGAATTCACACCGGGCAGTACTGCGAAATATTGCGAAGATAATATCTCATTTGATATGTATATTGCAGAAAATCTTGACGAAGCCGCCGTTATATTTACTGACATATGTAATCCGGCTGATTATGCAGAGGGAGATATGCTTTTGGTAGCTTTATCGGCACGTCCGGAAACCGACCGTTCGAGCTTTTTTCTGTATACTCATAGGGATATAGATGAGGAAATCGGTACACAACACATATTATTTGAATTCAGAAACTTTTTTCAAAATGAAAATTTTGAGTATTTATACTGCGGTGAACCGCGTGAAAAAATAGCAGTTATCCCGGAAACTATAAAAGAATATTATCATACATATGAAGAATTCAGCCCGGAAGCTATTTTTTGTGAATTTTTGCTATCTAAAGAAATGGCTATGGATACATACGTATCACCGTCTATTATCCACGATTACGGTTCAAATGAATTTTCACGTCTTTTGCTTTATATATTTTCTTTTCTTTATAAAACAGGTGATAATCCATTCGATAAACCGGTTTTAATTCCTTTGTTCACAAATGATGGAAAAGTGGTGGAAATTATAACAAAGCTATTTATTAATGATGAAGAAATAAACGATTTCGTCGCAACATTAAA
>JAISIJ010000223.1 GCA_031262245.1 Oscillospiraceae bacterium
TTACTATTTCACAAGATGTTTTTGTGCAACTTGAAATAAACTTTGAACCCGAAACAGCAGATAATATTACAAAAATCAAGTTCAGCTCTTCAAACGAATCTGTTATCAAAGCAGGACAAACTAACGGAGGTATTTATTCAGTTGCTCCCGGAATTGCAACGATAAAAGTTGAATGTGAAGATGTATTTGACACCTGTAAAATAATTGTTAAATCGAAATTAAAAGACATTAAAATAAATTTTTCAGACAACAGACCTATTCAAAAAAACACTGTCAGAAAAATAAATATAGAACCTATTCCCGAAAATGCATTGTTAAATAATTTAACAATCAATATTATTCCCGAAGATATTGCAACTTATGACGGTTTTACAAATTCGTTAAAATTAATAGACACCGGCAATTGTACGGTTATTGTTTCTAATGATGAATTTTCTAAAACCGGCAATTTACATATAGAGAAAATGTTTAAATTTGAAATAGGAGAATAAAAAATGATAATCGGTATAGACTTAGGAACAACTTTTTCCGTTGCGGCATACATAAAGGACGGAACTCCTACTGTAATTCGCAATTTAGATAATCTTGAAACAACTCCGTCTGTAGTATGGTTTGATGATTCCGAAATAATTGTGGGAAGTCAAGCGAAATCAATGCGAAAATTAGAACCCTATAATGTTATTTTTGAAATCAAAAAACATATGGGCGAAATTAACAAAAACGGTAAAGAGTATATTGTAAAAATTGAAAACGGAAATGAATACAGACCTGAAGAAATTTCGGCAATAATCTTAAAAGCAATAAAAAACTTCTGTGAAAATTCTTCTCGATTAAACGAAGAAATTACGGGTTGTGTCATAACAGTCCCCGCAAATTTCAATGATGCTCAGAAAAAAGCAACGTTAGATGCAGCAAACATTGCAGGATTAAATGTTTTGGGACTTATAAACGAACCCACGGCTGCCGCTCTTGCATACTCTTATGAAACTTCTGCAGAAACAGAACAAACAATTTTAGTATATGACCTTGGCGGCGGAACTTTCGACATAACAATACTTAAAATAAACGGAAAAATGTCCGAAGTGCTTTCAACTGACGGTGATTTAAAACTCGGCGGAGTGTACTTTGATACTACACTATTTCAATACATTTCAATGGAATTCAAACGTCTTACAGGTTTAAATATTGAAGAAACTGATGATGATAAAACTATACAAGACATTTGGGATGCGTGTGAGAGAGCCAAAGTTTCACTCTCTACTCGTGAAAAATGTCAAATTCCGATTTCTATCGGCGGTCAAAAAGCAAAGATAGATATTACACGCAATAAATTTGAAGAGTTAATAAAATCGTTTTTAGATGATACAATTATACGCATCGAAAATGCAATAATTGAAGCTAATTTAACAGCAGAAGATATTGACAATGTTCTTTTGGTAGGAGGTTCAACGCAGATTCCGATAATAGCGAAAATGCTTGAAGAAATGTTTAAAAAACCACCTCTCAGAACTGTTAATCCTGACCTTGCCGTAGCAATGGGTGCTGCAATTTATGCCGATTGGTTGTCGAAAAATAAAGAAGAAGAGCCTATAATTAAAGACGTTATTGCTCACTCGCTCGGAACTACTGCACGAAATGAAAACGGTAATAAAATAAATGATATTATCATTTATGCCAACACACAAGTCCCGTGTAAAAAACGTCGAATATATTCAACTAATGATGTATTTCAAGATAATATTTTGCTGACACTTAATGAAGGTAATGACACTGATTTAGATTATGTAAGAGTTGTCGGAAATACAAAAATAACGATTCCGAGCCGAAGTGTGAAATACTGTATCGGTATAGAACTGGGTTATGATGAAAACGGAATTATCATTTGTGAGTCATTTGATTTATATAATCAAAATGAAGATTTATGGGAGAAAGATATTGGATGTATTGCTCCGAGTTTGGGCAAATTAATACCTGCAAGAAATGCAAATTTAACAAGCGAACAAGTTGAAAATTCAAAACAAAGATTAACTTTAGAAAGCGTACAATAAGGAGGACGTTATGCGAAAATATTTAGAAAGCGAAAGCGAAAAGTTAGAATTAGTCGGCGAAAATTCTAAATCTAAAATGCCGGTTAAATCTCAAAAAAATGAAGTATCAGTCGATACTTATGACGGAGATATTGAACATTTAGTGGATATAAGCATTGATTATTTTGAGATGCTTAATCTTTCACGCGATTTGACAAACGACGAGGTCAACAGAGAACTTAAAAAGTCAGAAATTAAATGGCTGAAACGTCGAGATGCGGCTGCTTCCGAAATGGCAAAGAACAATGCCGTTAATCAACTCAGTATACTTTCGCAGGCGAAATTAGTTTTTCAATGTGAAGAAAGCAGAGAAGATTATATTGATGCTCTTGATTTATACAAGCGAAAAGAATTAGAACGTGAGGAGGAAGAGAGGCAAATTGCCGAACAGAACAAAGGCATATCCGCAGCAGAATTATCGGAATTGCTTGAACAGAAATTGAATGAAAAATTAAATGAGAATTCACAAAAAAATTCAAGTAATGTAGATTCCAGAACCAAAAATGCATTCATTGACGCAATAGAAACTGAATTTGATAGAAAAAACTATGATGCTGCAATAGATTATTGTGTAAAAGCACGTTTTGAATT
>JAISIJ010000253.1 GCA_031262245.1 Oscillospiraceae bacterium
CCAGGATTATATGGTAACACTAAAAAAGAAAAATATAACTTGCGGTTGTATTCTTGAAGGCACTCTTGTTTCGACGGAAGAAGGAATGCGTCCGATTGAAACCGTGCATATCGGTGACAAGGTTTTCAGCCCCGAAACCGGCTGTTTTGTCGATGTAATCAACACTTGGTCGGGTTTTGAACGGTCTGATTTAACAGAACTTTCGGCAGGCGGTGCAACGGTTACGGTAACAGGCTATCACCCTGTTTTCACGCCGAGAGGATATGTAGCAGCAAAACATTTGAAAACAGGCGATACTGTTTTATCAGGACAAGGTTATATGGCTTCTGTCACAGTAAATCAAGTTCCGGGGTATGATACAAAGGTATTTAACCTCGACACAGAAGGCAACAAAGGATTCGCGGCAGGGAGCGGTACCGGTTTATGGGTATACATACCCTAATAAGATACAGTAATAAAGTGTAATGTTATTGTATGATTATTACTTATTTATATTATATCTATAGAGCGTGAAAAAAAGTGGTTACAGCGGTTACATACTTTAAAAAACGCCTATAAACGGCTAAATAAAGCCAAAAAAGACGTAACCGCTTTTTTAAAAAAAGCGGTTACATCTTTAATAAAAGCGGTTACACAAACGGTTACAGCTTAAGTTATTTATTAATTACTTAACGTATAGACAAACAACTCTTGTAGGAATATTGTCAATACGTTTACTTATAGTTAGGCGGTTTTCGGAGTATTTAATCAAGTTTTTTCTTTTCAGTCCCGAAAGAATACTGCGTGAATCAAATTTATTCTCTTTGCATATCTTGTCAAAAATCAATTTGTTGATATAAACAACAATATTGTTTGGGTCAGTCAGGTCATATTCACCGTATAAATCGCCGTTGACATTATAGGATTCTTTTTTAATACCAGTATTATCATTTTCGCCGATATACCTGTGTATAAATTTGTTATTGTTAAGTGCTATCCAATCACAGATAATATCATATGCCCTTGTAGTAATATCAATTTGTTCTTCTGTTTTAAGATATTCTGCCAACCATTCGGGAGTAAGTAAAAGAGCAGAATAATCAAAAATATCTGTTTCATTGTCATTGAAAAAAGAGTAATTAATGAGAATAGTATTTGCAGTTAGTATAAATGCTCCAGAGCGTGACTGTTTACCAGTAATACCGAGTTCCGTTAGTTTTTTTTCAAAATCATTTACGTAGTTTTCGGCAATACTCATATTTTCTTGTTTTGAATATAACCATTCGACAAACTTTTTACCAGCGTGACCATAATTTGTATTTATAAATTTTAAAGCATTGGATATAGTCTGCTTATTTTCAAAAATTTCATTTTTTTCTTCAATTTCTATTTCAATTATACGGTTGTGTTCTCCCGCTCCTCCGCCAATACTTGTTAATGGTGTTTCGCCGCTTGTTATAATGACATTATTCCAAAAATAAGTTTCTTGTACGCCAAAATATATATTTGAACAAGTCTTGCTCTCGCCCGATGTAAGAAGGTATGGGTTAAATTTCTTTTCATTGTTTTCATTGTTGAGTAATTGAAGTTCATCAACTATTAGTGGCAGTTCATTAAAAATTCCTGCACAAGAATCCATTCCAAGCGGTGTAGCTTTAAAGCTTATTTTATATAATTCGGGGTTACCCCAAACACTTGCGGCAACATAAGAGGCGGAAGTTTTGCCGTTTCCACTAACTGCACTCCAAAGGTGTACAAAAAAAGGTTTAGTATTGTTTATCGGTTTTAATAAAATACTTGCAAATGAAGAACAAATAACCGTATTAAGAATCTTACTGTATTTCATTAATGGTAGAATTTCATTCAACCATTCGCTGTATGTTCCTTGTTGTTGTACGCTTTTATATATTAGATTTCCTCGGAAAATAGCTTGACAAATCTCAAAAAGTATGCTATAATAGAATTATGAAATATTCTAAATTATTTGATAAAAACATGAACTTAAGTGATAAGAAATTCAAGCAGATAATCGGAGTGCGAAAGGACACTTTCAAAGAAATGCTTGATGTTTTATCCGTCGCCTATACCGAAAAGCATAAGCGCAGAGGGCGTCACAGCAAGCTCTGTATTGACGAGATCCTTTTTATGACCCTTCGTTATTGGCGAGATTATGTTACACAACTTGTCCTTGCTAATGATTTTGAAGTTGGCGAAGCGACCGTTCATGACTGGATAGTTTGGGTTGAAAATGTACTCGTTAAATGCGGCAAATTCACAGTAAGCGGCAAGCGCGAGCTCCTTACAAATCCAAATATCGAAATAGTTGTTATTGACGCTATGGAGTCGCCCATACAGCGTCCAAAAAAGGGCAGCGAAATTGGTACTCCGGTAAAAGAAAACATCACACAATAAAGTGCCAATTAGTTATCAAAAAAGATACTAAAGAAATCATTAGTGTTGATTGTACACGTGGGGCTGTTCACGATTTTGATATTTATAAAAACACAATCGGCTCAAAAGTTTTAAAGCCAATTAGATTCCTCTGCGATAAAGGCTATCAGGGCATTTGCGATATTCACTCGAATTCAATAATCCCTAAGAGAAAACCGAAAAACGGAGTTTTATCGCCGAACGAAAAGCATGAAAATAAACTTATTTCAAGCAAGAGAATCGTTATTGAACACGTCAACGCAAAGATGAAAGTTTTCAAAATTTTAGATAATACATATAGAAATCGACGTTGTCGTTTTTCACTCCGCGCAAATCTCATCGCCGGTATTTTGAATAGAGAATTGGTTTAATTTCCGAGGAAGTCTATTCTTTCTGTTTCATTTAGTTTTGGGAATTCTATATCGTCACAGTATGGTATAAATCCGTTTCCCTCGATATACCCAAATTTTTTTATCGTTTTTATATATGGAATTTTATCCTTGTTTGTGATTTGTAGAAAATGCAAATACTGTACAAGTCCTTTTGCATTAAATTCGGTAACATCAACACCACTTAATGAGAGGTTTATTATTTTTTTGCTTGTTGAAATGACATCTTTATTAACTATTACGTGTTCCCACTTATTCCTTTCTATAAAAGCTATTTCAACTTTTTGCGTTTTGGTATTCAAACTGTAGTAAATTTTTGTGATAGTTATTGGTTGCGGAAAGTAAAAACTATTTTTACCGTCATTGAAAGTAATCTCTTTATTACACTTGTAGTTACCACATTTCAGCGTAATAGTTTGATTCGGAAAATCCGTGTAATTACCGCTGTAACCGTTTTGGGCGTTAATGTCGTTGTTCATTCTCGTTATCGTCCTTTATTAAATTTTCAAGGCTATCAACAGCCTTATTTAGCAATCTTTGTATTTGTTTCGTTGAATAGTTGTTTTTTTCGGCAATTTTGTTATTAGTTAAATTGTGCATATATTTTTCAATGAGAAGATTAGCATAAAAAATGTTCTCATCTTTTAGTTTGATGATGAATCTTGTGAGTAAAATTTTTTCGCTGGCTAAATAAAGCATTTTATTATTGATTTTGTCTTCTAAATCAATTTTTTCAGCTAATAGTCTAC
>JAISIJ010000280.1 GCA_031262245.1 Oscillospiraceae bacterium
CATCCAACAGTAACAATTTTGTTTTCACTCGCTCCCCGTATGGGGGGCGTGGATTGAAATAACCGACATACAACAGTAACAATTTTGTTTCCAATCGCTCCCCGTATGGGGGGCGTGGATTGAAATACTATTATGGCTATTGTAGACCTACAACCCAAAAGTCGCTCCCCGTATGGGGGGCGTGGATTGAAATATGAAAATAGAGTTTACAGTAGTAGACGCGCCCGGTCGCTCCCCGTATGGGGGGGCGTGGATTGAAATTTTCAATAACGCTTCTTAATGCTTCGTTTTTAGGTCGCTCCCCGTATGGGGGGCGTGGATTGAAATAATGACCGTTATGAGAATAATAAGCCTGTTATAAGCCGTCTTGCATAAAGGGTTTAGTGAATCTCCCTTACCGCCGCAAAATTTCTTATAAATATTTAACGTTGATGCATATTTTGACCGCAGACTGGTAGGCGTTGAGAAAAGTTACTACTTTATTCAAGGCATATTGACAAAATTCACTTGATTTTTTGTCAGAATTGTGCTATAATTACATATCAAAACGTATTTTGACGGTAGGTCACAGTTGACCTCATTTCACGCGATAGTGACAGCGGCTCAACTTCGCGAAATCCGTGCGGGGGAAGACCGCATTTCTCAGGCGTGATATGAAGGCGGAGAGCGGATTTTGCTTGTCGTTCCGATACCGCTTTTGGTACAATGGCAGAACATTTTAGAGGAGCGTTTTTTAAAATGTCAAGACCCGGATTCGCAGGTTAGTTATTCATTGGAATGTCAGTTTTATTTGCGTAGTTGTTCTGATTACTGTATTTTGTTGATCTATAGCTGTGTTAAAAACGGGAATAAAAAGCGAGGCAATAATTTTGAGTAAATTCAAATTCTATTATGATGAGTCGGAACATAGCCGTATAATCAATTATAAAACAGTAACCGCTGAGAATTACTGCGATTGTTTCATAACAGCAATTGTTGGTTGGAACGAAACAGACGAGAAAAGTTTATGTTCTGAATATCTTAAATTTGAACAGAAATATGCGGATAGGAAAAGCAATGGTGAGCTTAAGAGTAGAACAATAAAACAATCGCAACTTAAATATGGTTTTTCTTCTTTGAATAAAGAAAATATTCAATTCATCCAAGATTTTTTATCATTTTTTAATGAAAAAACATATATTTATTACTGTATTAGCAGTAAAATTGAATACTTAATAAAGCAAATTTTCGATACTTACGAAAACAGCTTACTGTATGATATGGACATTTTACGCTATTCAACAACAAAGGCGATAATTACTTACAAACCTGTAAAGGTTTTATCTTCGATGTATGCCACTCCTGAGAGCTTTATGAGTTCACTAAAAGAATTCTTTCGAGAACGTATAGAATTAAATCAAAACAATATCCAGCTTAAATACCAAGAAACAAATATTTTTAAGCAAATTTTATTCGTATTCGAAAATGCTTCATCCGTTAAAGAATATAATTGGAGTTACTCAACTTCTTTTATTGGATTTGAAAATTATTTGGCTGAGAATTTAATAACGGAATATTCTCTTTGTATCGATAAAGAAGGCGATAATAGTAACACCGTTAACTCAGCTATTGAATCAGGAATTAAAAATGTTTTTGAGGCGGATTCAAAAACGTATTTTGGAATACGCATTGCGGATATGTTGTGTGGAATCATTGGGAAATTAGTTAAGTCTTTAGATAATGATTTTAATTATGCTACAAAAGAAGATACAATAAAAAAGAACTTACTTTCAATTGAATGGTTTCAATTGAACGAGCGTCAACTAAGCTTGTATAAAAAACTCTACTCTGTATTGATACAAATAAATAAATCTTGGTACAAAGCTTTTTCAGGTTATTTTTCTGATGATTTGGTTACCTTGATAGCCTTAGCTAATTATATGAATCATTTTGGTTCTATTGAAGAAATGAGAGAAAATTTTGAAATGCACCCGGAGTATTTTAATGGGTGTGCCACATCACACTTAGCGCAATATTTTGAGAGGTTGCAAAACAGCCGAATACAAAGGATTAAACCGTTGCCTATTGACATTGAAACAGAAAGCGATAAAAATTATACAATTAGCTGAAATACTCTAATGAATTGTTTTGAAAATATCTCTTCACACCCTATAACAAAGCGAACAAACCAAAAGTGAGAAAAAAGTATGGCAGAGAAAATCACACTTAGCCCAATAGATAGTGTTGAAAAAAAGAACGATGGTTTATTGGACATTCAAAATATTAATATAGAAAAACTCCACACAACATCGCTTGGAATCGACCGAATTAAGCGTAATCTCGGTCTTGAAAATGATGATGTTGTTGAATACTGCAAATCAATTGTACGTTACGCTGACAGCGGTAATATAATCAGAAAAGGGAAAAATTGGTATGTCAGCGGTAAAGGTTTTGTAATTACAATAAATGCTTACAGCAACACGATAATTACAGCACATAAGAAAATTGACAAAACAAAAAATATAAGCTACAAAATCCACCGCCCCACCACCGAGGAAGCAAAGCAAGCCCTTGATTTGGCTCTTCGTGTGTTTATCGAATACGAAATGCCGGAATATGAGCCGGAAGCCCTTGAAAATTTCAAGCTTGCACTAAAAATCAACAACACTTTCGTCGCTACCAAAAACGGAAAAGTAATCGGAATGATTAACGAACGCGGCGGCGGTCACG
>JAISIJ010000293.1 GCA_031262245.1 Oscillospiraceae bacterium
TGTTGAAATACATTGGCAACATAACATTATTTATTGCAGTTTCAGTTTCGATAAGCCCGAAATCTTGCAAAAGAACACCTATTTTTGTGGCTCTCAATGTGTTTTGTTTTGACTTGTTAATTGTATTACTGTCTATTCCGTCAAAAATATAATTGCCGCTTGTGTGCGGATTCAGAAAACTGATTATATTCAGCAACGTTGATTTACCCGAACCCGAACGCCCCATTATTCCGAGCATGTCTTTATCCGGAACAGCAAGAGAAACATTTTTTAAAGCATACAATTCATTTTTATTTCCCTTGTTGAATATTTTAGTTACATTTTTTAATTCTAACATATAGATTACCTCTTAATTCTCTCTCATAATTTCCATAAGATTTTGGCTTTTCAAGGCTATAATTCCTGCCGTAAAAGCCGTAAATATGCCGATTACGGTTGTCAACAACAGCAGAAAACCCGTTTGAGGCAAAAGTATAAAGTAATACCCCACAATAAGGTCTCCCGACATATTTTGCAGCAAGTGCAGTGCAATGAAAAATACAATTGCGGCAATAGCCATATACATTAAAGCAGATATGAAAAGTATCATTAAATTTCTTTTGAATGAACTTCCGGTTATTAAAAATGCCGCAAACATTTTTATGTTTTTAACTGTTGAAAGAAGACACAATACAAATGTTCCGCTTATGCCTGTAAGCAAAAGAAGTAATATAAACGGTTTAAGTATATTTTCGTCTTGCTCTAAGTCTGCCTGTTCTAAGCCAATCATTTCTGTATCTGTCTTAGCGAACTGACCGCCTAATTCTTCTTTGAGTCTGTTAATTTCCGATTCTGGTGTGTCTTTGTCAAAACTTAAAAATTTCATACTCCACTGAGAATAAATATACGGATACAAAGACGACGGCACCATCGCAATAAGCGGATAATCATAGTAATTATAAATTAAACTGGAAGCGGGTAAATCCATTCCCCAAGACATTTGACCATATACATCTAAATGCTGTTCCGGTTTAAGCATTTTACCTACAACAATTAAGTCTACTTTTGCTTTTTCGGTTTTTACAACGTCGCCGCCTTCATCAAAATTCGCAAGAACATATCCGGAAATGGTATCTCCTATTTTGTGAGTTTTTGCATACATGCCGCCGATTACACAGGGGATTTTTCCTTCAATCAGTTGTTCATTTGCGTGTAATGCCCTGCCTTGACTGACCCCGACATAAAAAGTGTCTATTGCAAAATCATTCTGAACATGAAGTTCTGCATATTCTTTTTCATTGCCGCCGACAATATAATCCTCTTCACTTCCAAGTAAAAAAATTGTTCCTATCATTGGTTCTCCGACAAAGTATTCCGATTTACTTGCGATATCTGTAATTTCTTTTCTCCATTTTTCTTCTTCATTGCCGAACAAAGGGTTCATTGCTAAAATTATTCTGTACTTACCTTTTTCAAAAATATCAACAGAGTTATTTCTTATACTTGTCACATTAATCGTCAATACCATTGCTATTGCCATAAATGCTATTTGCACGATAACAAGCAGATTAATACCGAGATTTTTATAAAATAATTTCATTGCCAAAATAAATGTTTTCATAATTCGTTTATCTCCTGTCTTATAGTTTTAGACCCTAAAAGATTTATTATAATAATGGCAAGCAGAAGTAATAAAAATCCGACATACACAACAACGGCAGACATAATCCACAAAGAATAAAATATCATATAACTGCATAAAGCAATGATAAAACTAAGTGTTAACAATATTACAAAAGTCAACACAATAATAAACATTATTTTTGTTTGATTACAACCGCACAATTTCATTATTGCAAAATCTTTTTTACATCTTTTAATCAGAAATAGTTGCAGAAAAGAAAATGTTAAAACTGAAAAAAACGAAATAAGCAGAGATGCTACAAACGGAATTAACAAATTTAAAAACACTTTTTGTGCAACAGTATGCGGAGGTTCAACTTCGCAACCTTCAAAGCTTGATTCTAAAAAGTCTGTATAATTTGTTTTTCTGACGCTTGAAATATTAGGCGGTATTATAACAGAAATATTATCTATATTATAATTTCCCAATGTAGTATAAGGTATTTCAGTTCTGTTAGAATCTCGTACGCCTATTACTTTAAAAGAATTTTCACCTATTTTTATTTCATCGCCTATTTCTGTTCCTTTTAAAACAGATTCTTCGACTTCAATTTCGCCGTTTATTTTTTCTGAAATGCGGTCTCCGATTCCGATAATAGCGACATAGTCTTTATTATCAATATTACTTTGAGAAATTTCTTCTCCCACACCGCTTTTATCTTGCCCTTTTATTGAATATAACGAAAGAATTTCAATGTCATCAACAAATGCACGAAAGATAATATTTTCGGGTTTTATGTCTGTATTTTTTCCCATCGCATCAATTATTTCAGATGCTTTTATATCGGAATTATATGTAATTTCAAAAGTTCGCATGTATTCAAGAGTATCTACATATTCTGCCCTTGCTGTTACAATATTTGAAAAGAAAAACAGAAATGCAAACAATGTGATTATTTGTGTTAAGAATAAAAAAGAAAAAACTATTTTGTTTCTTTTAAATATTCTGTACAACTCACTGAATATTAATATTGTTGTTTTCATAAATTATCCGTTTCTTAAAATTAAGGGCAGTCCAAGCTATCCGGATTCACTCGGACTGCCCAAATTAAAGTTTTTTACGCTGAATAAGTTTTAGTTAGCTTGTTATGGTAAGATCTTGACTGGCAACTATACTATGACCTGTTGTGCAGTTATTAGTATCAGTACTTGAATTTACCGTATGAGCTCCGTTATAAACTCGTGTATAAACATACCCTGTTGCTTTGTCTT
This sequence comes from Oscillospiraceae bacterium, assembly GCA_031262245.1. GTDB lineage: Bacteria > Bacillota > Clostridia > Oscillospirales > Ruminococcaceae > BNZF01. Next base: position 2,875 of record JAISIJ010000293.1, read on the forward strand.
TTCCAAGTTCAGCACCCCATGACACCTTTTCGACCCCATTACTACTGAGTGCAATTAAACTAAAACTTTGGTATTGTTTACGTCCTGTCGAGGTAGAGCCATCATTAAGATAATAAATTACCTGTCTTGCTTTATTAACTTTTGCACCTACCGTGCCTTTTACTCTTGCATTGTCTGTCGGAACCAAAGTTCCTGTGTCATACAAATTCTGCAGATAGTAGTTGGTTGTGCTAACTGTTACGGTTTTTTTGTTTGCCTTTGTTGTCGAGTATGATGCTGCTGATATAGGAAGACATCCTATAATGAGGTTTAATACAAGTATTCCGATTAATACTTTTGATTTTTTCATGATTTTTTAAATCCTTTCTTAGATAATTTAAAAAATAAAACACCACGGTTCTATTTAAAAACGTGGGAAGTTTACAGTTATGTAAATTTTTCCAATTTTTTCAAATTCTACCTACGTCTTATTTTTTGATTTTAAATTT
>JAISIJ010000390.1 GCA_031262245.1 Oscillospiraceae bacterium
ACTTCAGACTTTTTAAGCACTTTGAAATGGACGGCATTAAACGTATTAACCTCATTGCAGGGAATAATAATGTCGGGAAAAGTACGCTTTTAGAGGCGATATATATTTACGGAAATAGAAGTACAGATGATTATTTTGATAATATAAGAATATTTAGAGGTATGGATAATACCAATATTTTAGAGATGCTTGTCACGTTCTTTTATATGTATGATATGCAGAATAAAGTAACTTTTAAAATTAACGATACCGATACTTTCCAAATATATAAATCCGAAGAGAAAAATATTTCTTTTAATATTAGTTACGACAAATTTACTTTAGGCTTAATTATAAAACAATTAGAAAAGGGGCAAGAAAATTATGAGGAAAAATATGAGATAGATGGGTCAGCTTTAAGAAAACTTATAAATTATACCTATACAAGTTATTTAGGGCGAGGGTTTTATTATACAAATAATATTTGTGAAATGTTAAGCATTAGTATTGCAAACGGTAACGTTACTCGTGATAAAATTATAGAACTATTAAAATTATTAGACTCTCGTATTAGTGACTTCAGTATAGGTCCAGACAGTTTAGGACTGGGGCACGATTTAAAGCTAAAACTTGATAAAGATATTTTCTTTCCTATCAGAACCTTAGGTGACGGTATCAATAAACTTATTCAAATTATCTTGTCTTTATATTCCAAGCCTAATTCTATTCTCCTAATCGACGAAATCGAAAACGGCTTTTACTACTCATTCTACCCGAAACTTTGGGAAATGCTCGGGAAAGTTGCAAAAGAAACCAACTGCCAGATTTTCGCCACAACCCATAGTTACGAGTGTATCGAGGGGGCAACGGTTTTAAATGAAAACGAACCTGAATTGTTTGGGTTTATTCGGCTTGACCGCGACAAAAACGACAATATTATTCCGAAAATGTATTCAGGAGAAACCTTTCAGTACGCAATGGATTATGACTGGGAGGTGAGATAAAATGCATAACTCAATAAATGAAGAAGAACATTTTGAAATTAAACCCGACACAAAAATAATTATCATTGTTGAAGGAAAAAATGACCGTGATTTTTTTGAATGTTATTTAGAACACCTTATCAAAAATAAAATTATCACAGAAAATCTTATCCAAATTGCTAAAACAGACGGAAACAAAAAATTAAAACAAACTTTAAATACCTTGCAACTCGCTCCTAATTTTGATAACATTACTGAAGTTTTAATAATATTTGATTCCGATAATTCTTATGACGAAACTTTTACAAGAATAGAATCTCAAACAAATAATTTTATGCCAAAACCGAAAATTATTTTAATGCCTGCATTTGATAACAGTAAAAGTGGAACTCTTGAAGATTTATGCCTTGATATACTTAAAACAAAAGAGAAAGAAAAATATTTAAATATAAGTGACAAGGCTGTAAGTGAAGCCGAACAAGTATCGAATGATAAATATAACTCTAAGAAGAGATTTTATACTTATTTTTCAATACAAGACAAATATGTTGAAACTCAAATGAAAAAAATAGCTACCCTAAATGCATTTAATTTCAACGCCCCCGAATTAACCCCCCTTAAAGAACTACTGCAAAAATTAAGTACAGAAAACAAACAAAATAACAAAACACCTGTAACGGCATAAAAGGGCTGAAAATATGAAAACAAAATGGGGCATAATGGGCTTAGGCGGAATAGCGGAGCGTTTCGCAAGGTCGTTAAAATTGACCGAAAACGCCGAACTTTACGCCGTTGCGTCAAGGGATATTAACAAAGCGACCGCATTTTCCGAAAAATTTGCGGAAAAATTTGCAGTTGAAAATACAACAAACGCAACAACTGAAAATTCTATCAAACCCTACGGCTCGTATTCGGAATTAATTCAAGACAAAAACGTTGACGTGATATATGTCGCAACGCCGATGTCCGAACATTTCAAAAACGTTAAAGAGTGCCTTTTGAACGGAAAAAACGTCCTCTGCGAAAAAGCATTTACCTGTACTTATGAAGAGGCAAAAGAACTTGTCGAGTTGGCAAAATCCCGAAAAGTTTTCTTAATGGAGGCTATGTGGGTTAAGTTTATGCCGGTTTTCAAAAAGGCGAAAAAGTGGTTTAAGAGCGGAAAAATCGGCGAAATTCGGACAATTGACGCGAGCTTTTGCCGTCCGACCCCATACGACCCCGACAGCCGACTTTACCGAAAAGACCTCGGCGGTGGGGCAACTCTCGACTTGGGTGTGTATCCGATTAGCCTTATTACGGCGTTTTTAGGGTATGATTGTGAGATTGAAAGTTATTTAGACTTGGACAAATTCGGCGTTGACAGGAATATGACGGCGGTTTTGAAATACCCAAAAGATAACAAAAAAATCTATGCAACCGCAAGGGCGGGGTTTGATATTGAAAGCGACTGCTCCGCAACAATCGTTGGAACAAAAGGTAAAATAATCTTAAAACAGGATTTCTACCACGCAAAAAAAACTTTGCTTTATGACGAAAACGGAAATATTCTTGAGGATATTAACACCGAAATCCCCCTTGATATGGACTTTATTTTTCAAATACACGAAGTACAGAATTGTTTGGAGAATTCAAAGTTGCAATCGGATATTAATTCCCTTGACGATACTTTGCAGAATATGAAGATAATACAATTCATAATGCAGAATTCATAATGCATAATGCATAATGCATAATTATTTTGACGGCTTTTGTATAGTCGTTCAACTTGAAAATCAAAAATTTATGTTTAATATTTGGGTGTTGGGGGGGGGGGAGCCCCCCAATCCCTCTCCTCCCGCCTAAGAGGGCGGAAAAGTTAAGTTTTTGATTTTCAAGTTGAAAGACTATACAAAAGCCGTCAAAATAATT
>JAISIJ010000429.1 GCA_031262245.1 Oscillospiraceae bacterium
GCAAAATTTCTGAACTGACGTTTTGTTGAAATAGTGTTGACACTCACCGCACTTACAATCACAATTAAAAATATTGTTATAATTATCGGAATTAAATTTTTAACTTGTTCATAAATATGCTCTAAACTGTTTTCTTTCATTTCAGAAAAATCAACTTGTTTTGAAATTCCCGTGCTGCCCATTTTTTTCTAAATAGTTATATTGTTTTCAATTTCTTCTTTTGTAAGATTATTATCAAATTCAACTAAAACAGGACCTGTCATCATTGGCTGCATTTGCAGAATATTTTCAGAATTATGTTTATTAAACCAATCAAGAGGAGAAATTATCAAAATTTTTTGCTCAAATTCATAGGAAAATGCACCGAATAACTGTCTTGAAGAAATTTTTTTTGAAGTTGTATTACTATAGTCAATAATGTCCGTAACTGCGTAAACAGGAGTATTTTCTTTAAGAATACCGATTACTTTACACTTAATTGATGTTTCACTGCCTGCATTTTCCCAATCTTGTTCTGCTATTTTTCTTGGGTCAATGAGTGAAACAGGCACATCCATAATATCTCCTACTTTATATTCTCCGCCATTTTGTGATATAACAATCGGAAGATATCCATCTCTGAAATCTGTTTCATTAAGCCATTTTCCGCTTTCAAGTTCGGGTGTATAACGCTCAATGACTTCGTTATCATATGCCAAGAAATCATAATATTTTTTATCAAGAAAATATATGCAATATGCAGTTGTGAAACGCTTAACACCCTTGAGATTTTTAGTAAATTCGCCATCGCCGTAAACAATCGGTCCTAAATCATCTTCGGTTCTTGGAATACCGAAAAAAGAAACCAGCCCATTTGTTTTTAAATAATCCGAAAAAGGAGTATAATATTTATATCTCGAAACAACGCTTGAAACAATGCTTATTGAAATTGCAAAAATAATCGCCATTTGAATGATAATTAAAATATTCATAAAAATATTTTTCTTAAATTCTTTCAGTCCGAGTTTTATAAACATCTTTTTATTACCGCCTTTCTCGGAATTGTTGTTAAAAACATCACAAGCAGTATTATAACAGAAACTGCAAAATAAAGTGTAAATATAAGAACATAAATTTTTGCAGAATATGCACCTTGAATATATTCAAATCTTTTTATAAATATTGGCATTAATACCTTAATATATATTAAAAGAGCAAGAAAAAATACTGGAATTGAAATAATCAAACTTTCAAATAAATATTGCAAAATTGCTTTTAATCTCGTCATTCCGCAAAGCCTGAAAACGGCGAGTGTTTTTTGCCTTTTTACTAATATTGATTTATATAAAATAGCAAAATTGAAAGCAGAAAGTAAAGCAATTAAGATTGAAATAATTATAATTGTATTGTTAAGACTTCTGTTTTCATTATCTTTAATTTCAAGATTAGGGAAAACTGCAAGGTCGCCTAAATGTATATCAAATGCTTTTTTTATATCGTCATATTGTTGACGAGTTAAAGCTTGTTCTTCAAAGTTTTCAGTATTTTTATCATAGAACATAAGTTCTATACCCTCTGTATATGGTATTTCTTCACCTGTTATTTCGTCTGTATAAGAAGTTTTAACGCCCATACGCTTGTCATCATCAAGACTTTCCAAAGTGATATATAACGACCAACTTATATCACCTGTGCCAATTATATCATATTCTGTTCCCATATAACTGAGTTTATTATCTTTTATCGGAACATCAGGAAATGTTATTTTAAAATTTTTTCCGATTATGACCGCTTTTGTCTTTTTTTCAAAATCCTCATCAGTAAACCATCTACCGGAAATCAATCTGTTACTAAAAATTTTTTCAAATTTTTCTGGATTTTTTACTTGACCGTCTGAAATCATAAAACGTGCATATGCTAAATATCCTCCTCCGCTATGCTTCATTCTTTCATAGTCAATTTCTGTAGGGGTTATCAACATACCAAAATCAATTCCGTCCAAACTTTTCTGAGGAATTGATAATAAACAATCCACCAGCATTTTTTTTGTAACATAGCGTTCGTCAGAATCATTAAAGTTTATTGTGAAAGAATATATGCCTTTTGTTTCATTTTCATTTACTTTTCTATAGTTGTAATATAAACCCTGCGAAAAGTATAATGATATTGCAGAAGAAAAAACAGTTAAAATTATAAGTATAAATATCACAATATCATTTTTTATAAAACTTAACACGTTTTTTAAAATATATCGCATAATTTTGTCCTTTGAATTTTATGTTTCAGCCTGCCTTTCGACAGGCTGACTAATTTTATTTTCATTAAAGAAATTATTCTCACCCTAAAATTTTTTGATAAAATTATCAGTATATTTACTGTATGTTTTATGCTCTTATAAAGTAATTTTGTCAAAATATAATTGTAGGATTAATAACTGTATTCATCAAAAACTGTATAAGTTCCATAATAATTTATTGAATTATAGAAATATCCGGTATGCCTAAAATTCCCATTACTCGGGTTTGAATATACAGAGATTTCTTCTCCATTATATAAACGTGATTTACTATAACTGTAGTCACTGCCACTTGAAATATTTTCGATGTGTATTTGTGCAGAATGTTGGTCATTCCCGGATATATTTTGAATTTTAGTGTATGGAGGATTATTCGACCAATAAAATTTCGCACCTCCGTTAGTTGTTTCATCACTAAAAGCACTCGCCCCAATAGCACCCATACTCATTAACATACCTACGGCAAGAACGCCTGCCATTAATTTTTTAATTTTTGATTTAAACATGATTTTTTACCTCTTTGTTATTATTTGCTATATAATTATAGCATTTATTTGTATTCACTTTAAGTGAACTTTTTGTGTAAACGATTTTTTTACGTCCCATAAGTCGTTTCGCCTTTTAGGAACAGCCTAATAGCCCATTGGAATCACCCCCTTTACTGTAATTTTGCAAATCGTATCAAGTAAAAGTTTTCACAAAATTGTCTGATATGTTTTCAGAAACGCCTGATGTGTCGGTAATTGTCGCTGTTACCGAAAGACGATATG
>JAISIJ010000478.1 GCA_031262245.1 Oscillospiraceae bacterium
AAATCTCTTCTGTTTTAATTTCGGTAATTTTATAAGTATCTGCATTGAAAATCAGTAATGCTTTTTTTCGATTCGAAGTGATTAAGTAACGATTAATTCCTAAATAACAATGTTCTACAAGCCACGGATCGACTATACCGATAGGAAATATAATAGATAGATCGGCAGCAAGTTCCGCTGTGCCGTCAGAAAAATCGAAGGCAATTATTCCGCGGTAATTTATCGGCAAAAGAAACATCTTATCGTTGTGAAAAATTGCCTGCATAAAATATCTGTTATCGCCTGCCAGTTTTTCGTCAAGTATTAATTCAAACTTGCTCCAAATACCTGTATCAAAAGAATAAAAGGATAAAATATTTGTTTCAAAAGGAATAAAAACTAAGTTGTTATTATAGGTATACATTCTGTGATACGCTCTGTGAGAAAAATAGCCGAGAAACGGAACAGTTCCGAAGTACTCGGATTTCAGCGTTTTCAAATCTGTCTTTACAAGGATATTTTGCTCGTGAAGTATTGAATAACGAAAACCATCGTAATCAGTACGCGCAATTTGATAATATTTAATAACATCTAACTCAGGATTTAGCATATTCCATATAATTACACGTTTATTCGTACTTTGAAATCTCTCTGCAACGACTGAATAATCACCGTAATAAATATCAGAGAGAGCAATTGCTTTGTCCAAATCAAGGGAATCATCAAATATTATGCATTTTTCAAGACGAAATTTAAGAACTATATCGTTGTATTCTTGCATAATTTGCGGGTCGGCTTCTTCAAAAGAAATGTATTCCTTGTTCCCGAAAGGGTACGGACGCCACCATAAAAGAATGTCCTTGTGCTCTATTATTAATTCAAGAAAAACCAAAAGCTTATTAATATAATCAAAACGATATTCAAGTAAATTTCTCACGGATGTATTAAAAAATACAACTTTTTTCTTTTTACCGTTTGAATCAAAGATGATATTCTTAAAGTCTTCCTGAAACGATATTATATCCATAATTCCTCGACACTTTTATTTCATTATTACAGCAACTCCACCCTGAACAATAGGGATTTTTACAAAATTTGCTTCTGATTGAAATTCATTTACAGCTCTTTTTACACCATCATAATGTATATTGTTATAATCGTGAATTAAAATAATGCCGTTTTCAATCATTCGCGGTGCGAAAAACCTCATAGCTGCAATTGTCGGCGCATACAAATCCATATCTAAATTTACAAATTTGAACTTTTTATCTTCAAGCCCCGAAAAAGTATCCGGCACATAACCTTTGCGAACGCATATAGAGCTTCGGTTCGGACACTTAAGCAAAGAAATTTTTTCAGAAGCAGTTTTAAAATTATTTACTTTCTTATTAAAATACATAGAAGATTCTGATTCAAAAGCAAGGTCACGCCGGTCAAAGCCGGTAAAGGTATCAAATAGCCAGAGCGTGTGATTCTTAAATATTCTGTTTATGTGAGAAGCAAAATTTCCAATATGAACACCGCATTCAGCAATATCACCGGGGGCATCAATCAGCTTATTATAAATCAAATGCAAAAACTTAACTCTCGGTGATGTGTCTGTAAAGCGCGTTGAATGAAGAACAATAGAATTCTCTGGAATTCCTAAACTTTGGAGTTGCAAACATATTTCATCAATTGCTGTTTCGTTCCAATCGTTTACACAAAGCACGATTTTTTCAAAATATATGTTACAGATCTTTTCAGGCGAAATAATGCTGTGTCCGTATAATGTACTGCCAGCCTTGTTTTTATCATTATCTGCAATTGCTGAAATTTCTATATCGGGGGTAATGTTTTCGATATATTGTTTACAAGTCGCGCCGGCACCGAATAAAACAACTTTCATTTCAAAATTTCCTCCAATCACTAAGCAATCTGTCATTTATTGCTTTTGAAGCTTTTTTAGCATAATAATAATCATTATACTGCTCTTTATCAAACCACGAACATTCATACCTGTGAATTCCGTAAGTATTATCGGTAAGCGCGAAAAGCGTCAATTCTTTAGTCCCGCTTTCTGTATATGTCTCGCATAAGGGGGAGAAGAAATCACTCGGAAGAAAAAGTACTTCAGATAAAAACTGCAAAGTATTGTTAATTTGAATTTTCTTTGTTCTGAAATAGTCGGTGTGATAATAAGGGCAAGCGGTCATATTGAATGAATTGTCTTCATATTTGAATATGATATTATTGTAAATATCGAGTAAGGATTTAACATCTGCATCATTCGAAATTGAACCGAAAATCAGACCTGTATTTATCAAATTGTAAGTTTCAAAAGCAAAAATTGATTTGTATTTTGAAAAAATATCTATGCTTTTCAAAAGCTCTACATCGGTATCAAGGTAAAAGCCACCGAATTTATAGACGACATCAAGTCTGACATAATCGCTTACGAAGGCATATTTTTTCGCTTCATATGCTTGTTTTACATAAATTGGTACTGTTGACAAATCATAAGTTTCTTCATTCCAAAGTCTCATTTCGTATTCGGGACAAAATTCACCCCAGCTTTTTATACATTCTTGTTGAAGCGGCGGAATTTTATTGTGCCCGAACCAACAATAATGAATAATTTTGGGTATTTGGTAATTCTTCTTTGGGGTTGGCAATGTCGGTTTGAGCGGAAGCGGAGGATATATTTCCCTTCCCCAGTCAAGCGCAGTTAAACCGTGATAGCATACTAATCCATCGAATTCTGAGATAGTGTCAAACTGTTTTATTACTTCAAAAATATACTTATTAGAAACGAGTAAAAGTATAACACTGTTCTGTAAATCGTTATTCGCAGAAATAAACTCAGACAGAGTTGTAACAGCTACAGAACGCTTATTAATATAGATTTTTTTACCGCTGATATTGGTATCATTATCTAAAATTGCTTCAATTTTCTCAGTTATTCTAATATGTCCGTTATTAGCACACAGAAAGTCTTTCAAAGTCCCGCCGGCGCCGTAACAGATGATGCGTTTATCACTTATTTCATTAAGAAAATTCGCATAATTTGCGTTCCGAAAAATAATCATACAAAAATCTCAAAATCCTGAATTTTTCCAATATTGTTAAAGCCTTCTGCTTTGATCTGATTGACGATCGTTTCTGCAGCATTCATATCTCTTAGCGTGACAATGATAAAAGCATTATCATCAATTTTTGAAAAGTTCGGAGCAATTGTTTTTATCCCGTCAACTTCTTTTGTTCTTTCAAAATTTCGATCATATATAGCTTTGGGTAAAAACGACGAAAGCCCGGTGCTCTTGAGTAATTCAATTGTACCTTTACAACAACTGCCGCCGCCGTAAAAGTAAATATCTTTGTTTTCAATTGGAGCAAACTTATTTTTAATTCTCTCAATTAGATTAACATATGCGAACTTTTGAGATTTATTATATAAGTAATTAAATGTATTTTCAAACCATTCATTACGTAAACCTCTAAACTGATGAAGTAAAAGTTCTTGATTATATCTCCGCGCAAGACGAAATGACTTAAGATGTTTGGGATCGTAATTTTTTTCGATACACTGCTCAACGCCGTCAATATCGTCTGTAAACATATGCCACGGCAGCATAAGCGAACTGAATACATTATCAATATATTTATGAGTATCCTTTGTAATCTGAAATGTAACAACGTTTTGAGAAATATAATCTTCGCCGTCAGGCATCAGTTTATCTGCAACAACGGCACTGTATAAAATTCTTGTTGCATATGTAGGGGTGAAACTTTCAAAATGCAGCATAACGTCATCAACAACAATTACTGCATCGTCAGTTAAGTGAGGTAAAACAGTGAGGAAGTTAAGTGTTTCTATTGGGTGTATATGGGCTGTATCAAGCACAACAAAATCAAATTTTTCATTAAAACTGTCAATTATATTACTTACATCACATCCGGTGAAAAGTTTTGCTTTGCCGTTTTGATAAAACTCACTGAAAATCTCTTTTGCAATAAATCCGGTTTCGCAAATCCCGCTTGTAGAATGATCGTTTGCCGCTTTATCTTGTGTTAACATTTTATCAACCGAAATCAATGAACAGTCGGAGAAATCCTTAATGGCGTTTAATATAATTGAAGTGCCGCCGCCATAAGCTACACCAAGTTCAAGTATACGTTTCGGATGTAAAAGTCTTATCAGACCATTTATAAATTTACGGTTTTCACCACCCATAAGGGAATACTCATAGACGTTAGAAGGAAGCTCTTCTAATATTTCAACATCATATTTATCAGGTGAAATTGGAAGGTCTTTTATACTCTTCATATTAATTCCTTTCAAGACGGAACTCACGATTACAAAATTTGTCGCTTAGTTTTTCATTATAAAAATAATCAGTATCTAATATGGTAAAGTTGTCTTGAATCATTTCAAAAAAAGCACAGACAAGCTCCGGACTGATTTGTGATATTTCTTCTATCGTCAGATTCAATGTTTTCACATAATCCAAAACTGCGTTGTGAATTTCTTCAAGTGCGGTGAAATTCTGTTCGGCACGATCCTCTGCACTGAAAACAGGGTTTCCGTTGTCGTCAAAACATTCAAGAGATGGCTCAGGTGATGTGAGTATATTTTCCCACATTATGTAGTTGTCGACAATACAATTTGAATTCTCAAAAATGTTATATTCTTTTTTGAAGAGGGTTTCTATATTTACACTTTCCGTTATATTGTTTTTTATAAACGGTCTGCCTACGAAAATACCTGTCAAATTTAAATCGGAAAACGAAGCCAAACAACCGATACAAGTTCCTATAGAAACAAAATCGAAGAAACCGATATTTGTATTGCTGTTAACGCCGAAATTTGATATATATTTCAGATAGTTTTTACGGTATTTTTCTGCGTTTTTAATAATACTACTGCTATGTCGCAAAATATAATCCGTATCATTTTCGCAAGGGTGTCTTTGCTTAATTTGCGAAATATCAAGAAAAAATCGAATTCGGAGTAGTTCTTCCGCACTGCCGGAATAACCTAAATTTGCAGCATAAAGAATATCGGTTTCATTTTCAATATAAGCCATAACTGCGGCACTTCGAGAAATATAGAAATATTTCATCTCAGGCAGTTTGGATTTTTCTTTGTATATATTATATATTTTTTCGATTATGAAACCGTCACGAGAAGCGAGAAGAACCATTTCCAAATTCTTAAGCTGTGATTCATTCACTAAAAAACCGAATGTTTTTAGTATCAACGGTGCGAAAAAAGCAACGCTCATATCATAATTGTTCTGTACTGAAAATTTACCTTTTGTGTCGCTGAATAGAAATGGGTTATCGAGGTATTTGTGAATGAAATGTCCGAGTAAACGTCGATTGGTCAGATTATCAGCAAATTTTAACAGTTTTTCTCCGAAACTGTCTTCAAGCATTGTCAGTGAATTCGGAAGATAAAAAGCTTCTATACCGGCGCGGTGTGCGGCTTCTATATCAGATTCGTTGTTATCGCCTATATGAAGTATTTTATCAGTCTCGGAATGTTTTTTCAGGACCTCAAACAAACCGTTATATTTTGATAATCTTTCATCGCAGGAAACGATAATATTTTTTTCAGGGAAATCTATATCACAAGTCAAAAGAAACTTTGAAATTATTTCCTTTGGAAAATACATATCGGAAGTAAAAAAAACTTTCTTACCGTTTTTAATTGAAAAATCAAGAAATTCGCAAACATTCGGTTTAGAATGAATATGTTTCAGTTCAGTTTCAATTTCCGTTTCAGGACTGTATTTGTCTTCCATTCGGTCGTAAATTTCATATATATTCGGGTGTTTGCCCTCTGCATATAAACTTTCTTCGGCAACAATTCGTTTTTTTGCAAATTCACTACCGATAATCAGAAAAATGTCACGTGGATAGAGAACATCGCGCATTAAAAGCGTGTCAAATATATCAAAACTTACAACATCCGCGGCTAAAATTGCTTTTTTAAGATTGTCTTTCGTGATACAATTATATTTCTTTTCGGAAAACTCTTTTTTAAAACTGTCTGTCTCATCAATACGATTGCCGTTTATTTCATAAACACTAATCCCGCTGATACGTGCTTTTTCGGCAAATCGTCTGTAAATAATCTTCAGGTTAGAAAATTTCGCGATAATAACAATTTTCTTAACGCCTGAATCTATAACTTCTTCTATATCAATAACACGTTTTCCGAAAATTTTTTCGCCGGTACGGTGTCCATCCATTAAGCCGATGATATTTGATTTCGGAAAATTGCGGATTACAATTTCGGTGTTTTTGCCTACACCGTAAATAACGATTTTTTCATCTCCGAGCGATGAGAAATTATCAAACCACTGACGGCATATATATTCCTCTTCACTGTGATAAGCAATCATTAATTTGCTCCTTATTATTATGATCTTAAGTTGAATTCTAATGAGTATGATGAATTTCTGTAAACAAACTTATACTTCTTAAAGTATTCCAAAAATATATTTGATGACCATATTCTGTCGGAATTAGTAATCGTATTAAAACCGGGATAAAAGCTTAATGAATCAATTCCGGAATTAACAGCTAAATCAAAAGCTTTTTTAATATTCTCTTCGCTGTCATTTTCCGGAAATAAAACATATTTCCATATAATTCTCGGCTTTGAGAGAAGCATATCATTTTTTCTCTTAACAATTTCGCACATATTATGATACACAACATCAAAATTTCCGTTTGTTTGAAATGACGTTATACTCTCATTATCAACTCCGTCTAATGAAAATGTTATAGAGTCAAACAACATCGCTGCTTCATACATTATTTCTGAGTTAATTAAAACTCCGTTTGTAGAAACACTTATGTAAACACTTGGCAAAACTTCTCTTATAATAGCTATTTTTTTTGCTAATTCTTTATCAAAAAACGATTCCCCATATTTAAAAAGATAAATTGTTTTAATTTCATGTTTTTTACACTCGTTTGCAAATAAACGAGTATCATTCTCAGAAACCGTAGATTTTTCAATATATTCGTTATAACATCCCTTGCATTTCATATTACAAAAAGAAGTGTTTTCAAACATCATGACGTTTGGGACACTGTAATTATCTTTATAGTAATTCGCAAGACTTTTCGGTGAACTAACGAGTTCAGAACAGCGATAAGCACAAGATGCTGTAGGCAGAAAGCCGTTTGCCAGTGACTGTCTTAATGAATTAACAGTTTTTGAATCATATATTTCTTGGAGCGTTTGCTCTCTGAGGTTTCCGAGCAAACCGCACCCGCGAAGTTTACAATTACACGAAACAGTCATATCTGAATTGACGGAAAGATTATATTTTGAAAAACCGGTTAAAACATTACAATAATAATGCTGATTATTTATGCTATCAATATATCCTTTCAAAATGACGTATTTTGGTAAGCCGTTTTTTCCGATAACAGGCGTGTCAATTTCCGCTTTTGTATGCACATAATCCTCAGCTTCTTCTTCTGTAATTAAAGGATAAGACTTGTTGCAATAATCAAATGCCAATGCTTCAACAGGTATTTTATCAGTTAAAATTTTATTGTATATTTCTTTTGTCATTACACCGAATACATTTCCCTGTTATATAATAAAAAGCATAACAGACTTAATAGTTTCAATTTCAGCTCTTAAGGCAATAAATCTTATTACGTCAAGGACAGTAATATTCTTATCGGCAAATTGATTTTTTCGTACTAATATTCTATACATATTTCCTCGTTCTAATTAAATTGCCTGTTTTCTAAATCTTCATAAAGTGCACGGAAAACGAAGTAGTCTTCTCGTTTTGTGATTTTCATATTGTAGTTAGAACTATCTACAAAATGCATAGCCATACCATATAAACTGCACAGGTGTGCCGAATCAACCCATCGCAAACCCTCTTTCTCTGCTTGAGTGTAAAGCTTTGAAATAACCCCGAACGGGAAAGATTGCGGAGCTTTTATGCTGAACATTTCACTGCGTGTAGGGATTGAGACACCCTTGTCGTTAATTTGCGCAACGCTTTCGATTACTGCTTCAACTGTTATAGCTGAACCATATTCTTTTACACTTTGAATATTTTTACTGATAAGTTGATCATCAATAAGCGGACGTACCCCATCGTGAATGAGTATAATATCATCGTCGTTACAAACACCCGAGAGTGCTCTGAGCCCGTTATTAATCGAACGGTCTCCCCCATCAGGATTACCGGGTACAATCAAACTCACTTTTCTTATTGCCCATTTGTCAAGCAGAATACGCAGCTCATCAATGTAACTTG
>JAISIJ010000485.1 GCA_031262245.1 Oscillospiraceae bacterium
ATATACGGTGAACCGTCTGTATAAAGCATATTAAAACTGCTGCTGACATTATCATTCCAAACGCTCAAAAAATCAAAAGTTGAAATTGTGTTTGCGAGTGTTGCGGTGAAAATAACTGCTGAAACTGCAAGCCCTACGGCGAGTCCCGCTAAAAGCTTTATCCGCATAATCTTACGCCCACTTCTCGTTGCATACACGAAAAGTTCTGTGTTTCTTGCGTTCTCATAGTTTGTCGAAAGCAAGGCGGCGAACATCATTAATATCGCACATTCCGCAATCAAAAACCCGAAAATTGTTCCGAAAAGAACGTGATGTCGGTAAGAGGTTGAATCGCCGAAATAATGTGAAAGGCTGTCGCCGTTTTCAGCTTTTTCATCAACTACCGCTTGCAATTTTTCATATTTATTGCGAATATTTTCGGCATATTTTTCCGAAATTTCATAGTCATATATTACCCTCTCCGCATCTTCGGAAGTATCATAATCAATGAAAATATTGCTTGCTGTGTCCTCCGCCTGAAAATTCACCCATTCATTTTCCTTGTAAATATAGCAAACCAAGAGATTCAAAAGTATACAGGCAATAACAGCCACAATCATTACAGGTAACTGTAATAATTTCTTACATTCATACCAAAAAAGTAACATTAAAGCTCACACTCCTTTTCAATGTGTAACATCTTATTCTATTGAATTTCTCGTTTCTTTTCGCCTCGTAAAACAGCTAAGCCGATTATAAGTCCCGCCGCCGCCGCAATTACCGCAGAAATAATCTCCATATTAAGCCTGTAATGAAAAAAAGCTAATAACATATTTCCTGCAAACAAAGCGGACATAGTACAGGCAACGGCAAGGTTCGCAAATATAAAACAGGTTGGAATTGCTTTCAAAGAACAGCTTACGATATTGCCGGAATATCTGCCCAAGAAAAAGAGAACGCAGGCAAAACTAACCGCAACTAAAACCGTCAGCAACGTTAAAAAGAGAACGTATTGCGTTAAAGTCAGATTGAACATAAAAAATGGACCGTCAATTCCTCCGAGGTGATAGTTATGAAATTTTCCGAATTCAACAAAATCGGCATAGGGAATAAAAAACACAAGAAAAATGCTCAAAGTCGTAATTACCGCCGCTACAATCACCGTTAAAAACTGTATCCTGAAAAGTTTTCTTCCGATTTTTGAAGAATACTGTACTTGTCGCGTTTTTCTCGTTTGGTCTTTTACAACATAGGGAACAAGCAAAAACATCAACGCAATCACAATAAAAACGCTCACAGTCGAGAAATAATCAGCTGTAACGCCTGTATTCTCCATATTGAAAGTGTTATAAGGAAAATCTGTTTTGAATTTTTCAAGTCTTTCACGAATAGATGCAGGAATTTCTTCTCTGGAAAGAGATTCCATATCGCCGTTTAAAGTGTAATTGTCGGCGGCATAATCTGTTTCGGTATAACGTTCTTTAAGCTCGGTATAAAAATATCCTTGTATAACAAAATCATAATTTTTGCTGATAGTTGTGTGTAATTTACCTACTTCTTTATCTTGTTCTTCGGAAATATTTTTACTGTCTAAGCCGTAAAAATTATAAAAAGAAGTTGTTCCGAACGAACCGCCTGTAATGCGTTCTCGAACGTATTCGGGATACTTTTGAAAAATCGGTTCTTTCGCAATAAGTTCATCGGCAATTTTATTTAACTCTATCTCTTGCTGTGCAAACCACTCCGCCTGCTCGGTTTCGTCAAAAACATCTCCGTATTTTTCCTGTATATCACTTAAAAAATTATTATAGGAAGCATAATAATCTCCATTTAAAGAAACACTTTCCCTCATAACTATATTGAGTAAAATACTTAATGCGACAGCTAAAATCAGAGTCACCACACAAATTTTCAGCGTAAAAATACGTTTGAGTTCGCATAAAAAAATTCTCATAATTTTATTCCTTATTAATATCTAAATTTACATTCGCTAAAAAACTTTTAGAGTTTTTTATGTTGTAACCCCGCCAAACATAAGTTTGATTTTTTAAGTGCTATTGCTCCTCCCAAAAAGTTTCGACGAAATTTTGAGGTTTAACTTTTCCGAAACGAAGGGGAGAAAGGTGGGGGCTTCGCCCCCGCCGCCCCTTTGGGGCATACGAGTTCTATATGATTTTTGTAAAAACATAATTGAGAGAATTAATATAATACGAAATTAATTTTAAACTCACATAAAATTTCTAATCTTTATAAATATATAAAAAAGTATCTTCTAAATTAGGGCTGACTGCTTTTGCAATGTTACTGCAATCTTCTTCCGAAGCAAAACGGGTAATGGTTTCGTTGCCCTCTTGTCGTTCGGTCAAAGTAATAAAAGGAACATTTATTTTATTTATATCTGCTGTTTCAAAAACTTTACCGTCAAGTTCGTTGCAAATTTCCTGCGGCTCGGCGTTAGCATAAAGTTTATGTTCTTTGAACATAATAATCCTGTTGGCAATAGTTTCAATATCGCTTACGATATGAGTTGAAAGTATTACGATTCTGTCTTTTGAAAGCTTGCTAATCATATTGCGAAAACGCACACGTTCTTTCGGGTCAAGACCGGCTGTGGGCTCGTCTAAAACGAGAATTTTCGGGTCATTGAGAACCGCCTGTGCTATCCCTACACGTTGTAACATTCCCCCGGAAAACTTTTTCATTTTCTTATCTCTGACATCCGTCAGCCCGACTGTTTCGATTAATTCGTCGATTTTATCAATCGCTTTTTTCCTCTCAATACATTTAAGTGCAGAAATATAAAGCAGAAAATCACGGGGAGAATGGTTCTTGTAATATCCGAAATCCTGCGGCAAATATCCGATTATGTCACGATATTTGCTGTCAAGCTTTGTAATTTCGTCACCGTTCCAGAGTATCTCGCCGGAAGTCGGGAAAATCAGCGTTGTGAGCATTTTTATCAGAGTAGTTTTTCCGGCTCCGTTAGGTGCCAAGAGTGCATAAACTCCGCCGGAAAAATCAAGACTTATGTCCTCCAAAGCGGTAAATTTACCGTAATTTTTTGTGATATGATTAAGTGTAAGCATAATAATACTCCTCAATTATAGTTTTTTCTTATTTATTATTTCTCATTTATTAAAGATACGTTAACGTTGAAATTTAGAGTTAAGATTCGCAAAATACATCAGCCGTTGGCTGTGTTGTCCGGAGCATTTTTTTAACTTGTAAAAGGATTAGAATGAATGTGACGGAGGAAACAACAGAAGAATAAAGAACAGGCATTTCACGCAAAAAGTTTTCCCAGTGACGATTACCGACAAATATTATGAAAGTATTTCCGAATCCCCAAGCTGATATAAAAATAATGTTCAGATACCTGAATCTTATGAAGTTGAACATTATTATCGCCGTTATGAAAAGTGCGGAAAGGCAAAGCGGAAACAATGATGCAAAATCGTAAAAATCAGACGTGTTCATTGCAACTGTTACGGCGGTGAAAACCATTCCGAAAGCCGAATAGAACAACATTCGCAAGGCATTTATTTGCTTTGAATTATACTTGAAAGTCTTTTTAAGCTCGAAAATTCCGTTTGAATATTCCGAGAGATAGGTGAACACGGTAATCAGCATAAACAGCACCGGTGCGAACGCAAATGCGGAGGAATAATGAATTCTGTGCGGCAAAAAAAAGTAAACAACTGTCAACAACGCCACCGTCAGAACCGAAAAAATTATGCTGTAAGAAGTGTCCCAGAAAATCGAACGAATCCCGATATTACTGTAAATTTCACGGATTTTTTCAATCGTGGACTTCGGTTTTATCAAGCCTTTGTCGAGAATATATTCGATACTTTTATCTTTATTCATTTTTAAACTCCTTTCGTAAGGTGTTAATAATTCTGTAATATTTTGTTTTTACGGAGCTTTCGGGTTGATTCAATTCCTTTGAAATTTCCGCAAATGTATACTCGGCGAACATATGCAAACGAAATATTTTCTGTAATTCATTAGGCAAACCGCTCACATATTTGCAGATTTTCTCTGAAATTTCTTTATTATCAAGCATATCCGTGAAATTACTTTCGTCAATAGGCTCAATATCATCAAGCGAGATGTTTTTTGTATTGTTTTTGAAATTTTTCGAGCGAAAATAATCAATAGTTTTATTAGTCGCAATACGATAAATCCAAGTCTTAAAAGAGGATTTTTTCTCGTCAAAATAGGCTATCGTCTGCAACATAGAAATAAAAGTTTCCTGTGTCAAATCCAAACTAACCTCAACATCTCGTGTCTGTTTCATAATAAAACGCTGTATATCGTCATAATACATTCGTATCAGCCTATCTGCAGAGTTTCTGTCACCTTTTTTCTGTATCTTTTTTACCAACTTTAACTCTTCCAACATCTCACCTCGCTATTTATATATTCGTAACAACTCAACAAAAAGTTGCGGGCAACGCCCGCTTGTAGTTCGAAAATTGACACCTTTTTAAATTTTGTCTTAATATCTTTAACGTAGATTTTTAAGACAGCTTAAACTTATATGTTTTCTCACGGCAACATTGTAATTTTTAATTTTAACCCCGATAACATCGGTCTGATATTTCGAAAATTGACACCTTTTTAATCTTTGTCTTAACAGCCCCCTAACAAGCGAAGTTGCACCCACCGGGTGCAACTTTTCATTGATACTGCAAGAATAAACCTTGATTTTATGCGATTTTCTACGCATTTACGTTTAATAATTTCAAGCTGTTTTTAGTGTTTTCGGAAGAATTATAGCGATAAAGATTTAGTGTCATTGGCAAATTCCTCCTCGTCGAAAACTTTTTTTATGTAACCGCCCACGGAGGGGCGGTATAATTTTTATTCAGGATAATATCCAATAACAACAAAATCGTTCTTTTTAGATACATCGTGATTATCGTGAAACACAATAATGCAACCTAACCCTTCTAATTCAGGGGTCTGCTCCAATATAGTATAATATTGTATAGAAATATTATATTCCATACCACTATTTGTGTTTACATTATTTACATCTATATCATACTTTTCTGCTTTTATTTTACCCCGCTCTTTCAAGCCAATTTGCCTTTCTGCTTTTGGTTTGTCATAAGAAATAATATCGCCGTCAATAAAATCAAAAGCGTGTTGAGGAGAATAAGAACCAACTGCTGAATTACGTGCATTATCCGAAAGAAGAGATAAGATTTTCTCTGAATCTTCATTTACTAAAGCTTTCATAATTTCTTCACCAAGACTAACCATTTTCTCTTGCATAGACTGTTTATCAGAAGTTTTATTATCAAAGAATTTTGAAACATTTTCTTTAATCTTCTTTTCGTCTACGTTAATATTACAGGAAGTAAAAGGTAAATTAAAAATAAGAATTAGACAGATTGTAATAAATTTATTTCTCTTTTTCATTTTAATACCACCAATCTATCCAAACTGTTTTATTTTCGTCGTCAACAACTGTTTTTTTATGTAACCGCCCCACGGAGGGGCGGTATAATTTTATACTGCTTCGCCGGTATAAACTGAGGAGATTTTTTCTTCCCCTTTAAATTTTTCTAACACAACAAGCCAAAGACCCTCTTTATCCTTATCTTCATCAACAATAATATAACAAAACCCTACTTCATAGTAATAATCATTGTTAATGGTTTCGGTAGTTTCAATATTTCTAACTCTCGGTCTTATAATAAGTTCTGTATATTCTCCCTTTGCTTTATACCCCCCTCCATTAGTCTCAAGTATATCGTTATTCGAAACAAGAGTACCTTCCCATAGCTCTAACATTTCAGCTATTTTTTCTTCACTAACATCTTCTGATATAAATTCTTTAATAAAAGTTGGGTCACCTCTGTCTAAATATTCCGATATTTTTAAAAATTCTTCTTTTGCTGACGAGTGAGTGCTTATATATCCTTGTTTATCAGGTCTTTCTTCAAAAAACTTCTCAACATTTTCTTTAATCTTTTCTTCGTCTACATTAATGTTACAGGAAGTAAAAGAGAAAGTAAAGATAAAAATTAGACAGATTGTAATAAATTTATTTCTCTTTTTCATTTTAATACCACCAATCTATCCAAACTGTTTTATTTTCGTCGTCAACAACGTTTTTTTATGTAACCGCCCACGGAGGGGCGGTATAATTTTATACTGGTTCGCCGGTATAAACTGAGGAAACTTGTTCTTCCCCTTTGAACTTTTTCAATTCAATAAACCAAAGACCCTCCTTAGCTTTATCTTCGTGGACAACAATATAACAAAAATCAAATACATAATGATAATCATTGTTAATTGTTTCGGTAGTTTCAATATTTCGTACTTTGGGTCTTATAATAAGTTTTGTATATTCACCCTTTGCTTTGTACCCCCCATAATTAGTCGAAATATATTCATCATACGAAATAAGAGTACCTTCCCATAGCTCTAACATTTCAGCTATTTTTTCTTCGCTAACATCTTCTGATATAAATTTTTCAATAAGAGCCGGATTACTCGTATTCAGATATTCCGATATTTTTAAAAATTCTTCTTTTGCTACTAAGTGAGTGTTTATATAGCCTTGTGTATTAGATATTTCATCAAAAAAATTTGAAACATTTTCTTTAATCTGTTCCTTATCTATTTTAAAGTTACAAGCAGTAAAAGATAAAGTAAAAAGAAGAATCAAACTAAGTGTGATGAATGTGTTTTTATTTCTTTTCACATTGTCCACCAATCTACCCAAACTGTTTTATTTTCGTCGTCGAAAATCAAGAAATTCTTTTTATCTTTATTTTTATTATCATTCATAGAAGATTTAAAATTCTTATACAACTCCGACTTACTTGAAAAATCAACAGAACCGACTGTAACCATTTCTTCCGGCATAACATCTTTAACATTAGGATTAAAGCCTGTTATCCACCATTGAGGGGTACTCGGCATCCAGTTGAAAATCTTATCTCCCACAGAATTTTCAGCAGAATTATAGCGATAAAGATTTAGTGTCATCGGTAATTCAAAATCAACAACATCATAATGCTCTGTTCCGGTATATGTTGCGTCATATTGATATAACCCGATTTCCGTTCCGCTGCCTAAATTGAGATAATCTCCACGCCACATCCAAAGAATATAATCCACATTACCAGCAGAAAATTCAAATGTTTCAGGTGCCATATAAGTTCCGAGTTCAAATATGAAATCATAAAATTCATTATACCCGAATTTTCTCTGCCAAGCACTCGTCATAGCGTGGATATTAAGGGATTTATCCGGCAACATATCAAGGAAAAACGCACCCTGCTGTGGCTTTAAACCCTCGTATTCACATAAAAAGCGTACGGTAAAGTTTATAATCGAATAAAAAGGTATATCTTCCTTATCGGTATCATTATAACAAGCTAACATAACTTTGACAAGTGTTTTTGAATCTTCTTCGCTCATTTCGGAAAAAATCTTTTTAAAATACGCTAATGATTCCTTTTCCTTAATTCCGTAACCGATTTTATCATAAAGATTTCTAATTAAATCCTCAGACTCATTATAAAGATTTTGGTCAAGAATTAAATCAAAAATTGCATCGACAAGTACTCCAACAAGTATATCGGCAGCTTCTTTCAAAGAGCCCAACACAATAGCTGTACGGACATCAAGAATTCTAATAAAAGAAGCTCCCGGGAATAATATTCCCCATTTTACTAATTTCGATGTATAGCTAATCGTTGACTCTAAAAAATCAACTCCGTCCGAAATAATTGCAGACGTCTCATCATCGACACCGAATAATTCCGAAAAATATTTTATCATCATATCTTCTAAATCGGCATTTTCCCAATAGTATGAATTTGTTGTCGCCGTGGAAACATTTTCAAATTCGTAAGTTGATATAATAGATTTCCAAACTCCCAGCGGTTGAGCAACAATTTTCGGAGCGTTGTCAGGCGGTGCAATTACTCTGTTTTGGGAGTCCTTGATAGCTTTTCCGTCTAATAAGCCGTCTCCGTCAGTATCTTCCGCATTAGGGCGTGTGGTGACAGGCAAAATCGGATATTCTTTTTCATAACCCGATAACCCGGTGTCGGATAAACCTCTGTGTGCAAGATAATCCGAAACTTTTGAAAACCAAAGTTTTTCGTCAGATATAACAATATCTCCAGCTGCGAAACGATAATTGCTGAAATCAATCTCCTGAAAATCGTATAATCCGTCGTTATCAGTATCGGCAAACTCCGAATATTTACTCTTATTGTCCGGATTTTCATTAACATCAAGATACGCCTTATAATAGTCGATATCGGGAATTTCGTTAAGTTCAATAGGTTCTAAATTGTGTGATGAAATGAATTTTTTACCGGGTTCGGCGGGCAATTTACCCATTTCTTTGTCGAAAATTAATTCAAAAATAATCTCTGCAAAATTGTAATCATTAATGTGCATACCGCCTGTTGAATCGCGTAAATCAGCTAAAAATCCGATGTTGTTCATCGTTATAGGCAAAATATCACTTATAATTACATCTTGTTTTTTGCATTGTTCGGCAAATTCAATTCCGGACGGATATTTGAAAACAAGATTATTTTCGTTTAAGATTGAAAAAACATAAGTTTGATATTCGCTGTTTTCTTCTGCTAATTGTGCAACATATTCCAATGCGTCGGAGTACACAAGTTCATTTTCGGCTAAATTACGCTTATATCCGAATGATAAGAAACTACTGGACGTATAATCTTCGCCTAAAACACCGAGGTCTATGCCGCAAATATTTGCATTTTGACAGTTAGAAGAATGTTTGGCTTGTTCTTCAAATCTGTATAATTCTTGCATTATTTTAGCTGTTTCTTCATTTGTAAACGCATCACGACTGTCAAACATAAATACGATATTTACACCCTCTTTGGTAGGTGCTTTCGTGTTTGTAACAGGCGTTCCTGTATGTACATAAGATATACACAAAATATGTAAAGTTAAAATATAACATTATAAAATAATTCCATATACATAAAATGTATATGGAATATATTGTTTATACAAAATATACAAGTTAAATATTTCAATAGCAAATAATA
>JAISIJ010000073.1 GCA_031262245.1 Oscillospiraceae bacterium
GGGGTTAATCTGAAAACAGGCTATATTTACCCTTTGTTTTGGAAGAAAAATGGTGAGAAAGTTTCAAAAGATGATTTTATGTATTTGGGTGAGTGGCACAAAAAAGAGCATAAATTTAATTTGTATAGTGTTGGTAACGGGCGTAATAAAGCCGAATTGATAGGGGTTTCAGAGGGTAAAAAATATGTTTTTACGCTACTGAAAGAGTTGCAAGTAGAATTTAATGGTGAAAGTTTACGTTTTGGCGGAGTTTTCGCTTGTGCAGATGAGGGGTTAGTTACGGAAATTCATAAAAATTCTGTACTTGAAGTGCAGTACAAACGCAATTTCAACGATATTGTGGCAGATATTGAGTGCGGTAAAACAGTTTTAGAGCAAGAGGTAGAAGTTTTTATACGTTACGGTAAGGGCAAAAAGAAAAATATAGTTAATATTAAAAACATAGATTGTATTGTTTCAAATTATATTTATAGTGGTTATTGTAAACGAGCGGTTGATAAATTTATGTTAAAGAAAGATGAGGATGAAAATAATCCTTACAAATTAAGTGTTTTGAATGATACTTCTACGCTCGTATACTGGGGTTATGAGATTACAGATACAGCTTTTAATTTTATACGTTCTGGTTATTACAGTTTTGTTTCACGAATTGATAAGGCAACATCTGTATATACTTCGCCTAATTACGATGGTAGCTTAACCGATTGTTTACAGGGTGATTGGGTATTTTCAGCGAAAAGCTATGCGGATTGGCAAGAGTACCGTACAGATACCGCCGATGTTTTATCGGCAAAACGGGCTATCTTAGGGCAAGGAAACTTAAAGATGAGTGCAGATGGCGATTTGTTTGAAGTGGAAGCGGATAGAAACGGTAGATTGAAAATTCCCGAAAAATGCAAGATTATTCAGAGTTTTTCGTTGTTCCCCTCAGGTGATAAATGCGTTGTTGAGGTTGGCGAAAATGTAGAGATTGTTCATAGAGATGCGTTTGATTATAAGCGGGATTGGGGTAAGTATGGCAATAGTTTAAGGGATAAAAAGATATTTTTCAATTTTAACAATACAAAGTTTAACGCAGCAAGGGTTTTGATAGAGCAAGCTGCGGATAAATTGGGGTGGAATCACGTTTTTATCGAGGATATTTCAGGTGATTATTGCGAAGTTATAGCTGTGGGTGTTCGTTTAAATAAAATTCGTTATTTCAGCAGAAAGGGTTGTGTTTTTGCAAATTTTAGTTTAGATAATTTGATAAAAAGCGAGGATGTTCCGAGGATTGAAGAGATTTTTAAGCGTGAGAGGGGTAACAGGGTAGCTCCGAAAGCTGATAAATCCCTTGCGTTGTTTAAGGAATGGGCGGAATTGAAATTTGGTAAATAAAAGATAAAGAGGGGTTTATTCCTCTCTTTTTGTTACAAATAATAAACATATTCAACTAACAAAATTGTTAATAAAATTTGTTTTATGTATTTTTTCTGTGATTTTCCTTAAAATCAAGGGGTTTTTAAGAAAAAATAAAAGGGGTTGTAAAAGTTTCGCCTAAACAAACGACTTTTCAAGTATGAGTTTTTGTGTTTTCAGGTTAAACACACTAACAAACCAAACATTTATTTTTGTTATTTTGCCTATTATACTACCTAAGACAAAAATCGTTCGATACACTAAAACTTTTGATTTCAAGACTTTTCCCTTTGATTTATACACTAAAAAGCTTGATTTCAAGACAAAATATTTTGATTGCCAAACTAAACTTTTTGTTTTCAAGACCTAAATTTTGTTTTCTAAACTTAATTTTTTGTTCAGTAGAATATTATTTTGTTCCCGAGACTTGTATTGAACATCCAAATTTTCATTTAGGGTTTTAATAAATTTTACTTTATTTTTACCGCTTGAACAATTGTATTTTACTTTACAATGTTAAGATAAGAACAAAAGAATTTTCGGAGGGTTTAGGATGATAAAAAGAATGTTGGCAGGAATAACCGCAGTATTAATGATAGGAGTTACTATGCAGGTATCAGCAGTATCAGATACAAAAAGTATAAATAACGAGCTATCTTTTATCGGTAGATATTTTACGGGAGCATCAAATAGTGACGGCGGAATTGCTGAAATTGTGAAATTCAATTCAGAAACAGGGCGAATGTACATTGTAAACGGGCACATAAAATCTATTGATATTGTTGATATTGGTGGGGTAAATTCAAGTGCTGTGACCGATTTGGTTTTGGAAAAACGCATAGATTTTTCACAGTTGGCGACTGATTACGGTTTTTCTTGCGGTGATATTACAAGCGTATCGGTAAATACGAAATTGGATATTATCTCGGTTGCCGTTCAGAATGAGGCGTATAGCGAAAACGGATATGCTGTAATTATGGACTACGAGGGTAATTACATTAAACATTTATCCACAGGAGTGCAGCCGGATATGCTCACTTTTACCCCTGACGGTAACTATCTTTTGACTGCAAATGAGGGTGAACCGAGAGAGGGGTATTCAGATGTTAATACGATAATTGACCCGAAAGGTTCGGTTACAATTGTTGATTTACAGGGCGGTGTGGAAAATGCGGTTGCTGCTACTGTTGATTTTACGGAGTTTGATGGTAATCGTGAAGAACTCGTATTTAATGGGGTTTTATTAAAACCTTTTGCACTTCCCTCAAATGATTTAGAACCTGAGTATATTGCAGTTTCGGAGGATTCAGAAAAAGCATATATTTCACTTCAAGAGGCGAATTCTGTTGCTGTGCTGAATATTGCTGAAAAGCGTTTTGAGAGTGTAAATGGGTTAGGTTTTAAAGACCATACTCTAACCGGAAATGAAATTGATATTTTAAAAGACGGAAAAGCGGAGCTTTCAAATCAAGATTTTCTTGGCGTTTATATGCCTGACGGTATCGCAACAGTTGATATTAACGGAATAAATTATGTATTGACCGCGAATGAGGGCGATGCGAGGGAATGGGCAGATTACGAGGATAGTGATTCATTCAAGTTTGAAACAGGCGAGAAAGTTGATATAATTTCTACACCCGAAAAAGAGGGGCTGAATGAAAATAAAAAGTATA
>JAISIJ010000074.1 GCA_031262245.1 Oscillospiraceae bacterium
TTATGACTGATTATCAAAATCAAGTTTTTTGAGATATCCTTCGTTTCGACATAACAATCTCTGTTTTCCGTTAGCATTTTTGCATATAAAACTACATCGTCACTTTCGCAATATAGACATTAAACCTTAATATAAACCATTTTAAACCTCCTAAGTTATACATCTGATTATAACACGACTTGGAATATTTGTCAACCTTTTTATGACAAGAACTTTGATTTTATGTGAGTTAATTATACCATATTCCACCTCTTTTGTCAAGATAGTAATTTAATTTTTTATCATAAATTAAACTTGAAACTTTATATATCCGAGCAAAGTTTTCGCCACTCACATATAAAAATTTCTTGACAAACGGTAAAAAATATGTTACAATAATGAAAAAATACGAGGTAAAATTATGGACATAAAATTTTGTGAACTCGAGAAGAAACATCTCGAAAGTTTAATGTGTTTATATGCACAATACGGAATACCCATTGATAAAACCACTGATGTTGAATTAATTTTTGAAGATGCTTTAACCAAAGGTGTAAAATATTTCGGTGCGGTTATGGGAGATGCCGTAATTTCAACCTGCTACATCGCTATAATCCCCAATTTAACGCACTTCGGCAGGCCTATCGGCTTTATCGAAAATGTAATAACCGATGAAAAATTTCGCCGACAAGGCTTGGGTAAAAGGGTTATGCAGCTTGCAATCGACTATGCAAAAGAGCAAAATTGCAGCAAAGTTTGCCTGTTGTCGGGTTCGCACCGCACCGAGGCACATAAATTTTACGAGAATTTAGGCTTTGACGGAGATTACAAACGCGGATTTGTAATTAGATTTTGGGATTATTAAAATGTGTTTATTTAAACAATAATTAATACACATTGACGAATTTTGGGATTATTAAAATGTGTTTATGTAAACAATGCGGAATAGACATTAAAACTATTAATACAAAATCAGAAAAGGAACTTCCTCAATGCAAATTTATACAATCGGATACGGCAAAAAATCCGCAAATGAATTCTTTGAACTAATAAAACAGAATGAAATTGATGTGCTTGTCGATGTCAGACTTTACAACTCGTCTCAGTATGCCGGATATGCGAAAAAAGCCGATTTGCAGTATTTTCTCGACGAGATATGTGACTGCAAATATGTTCATGCACCGCAGTTTGCTCCGACGGCAAAGCTGCTTGACGACTACAAAAACGGGCGAACAAGCTGGGCGGAATATGAGGTGATTTATGATGCACTCGTGACGGATGTTTCATATTTTGAAATTTTTGAAAATGTGCGGATTTGCCTTTTGTGTGCGGAAGAAAAGCCGTCGCAATGCCACAGACGACTACTCGCCGAGAAAATCGCCCAAAATTACGAGAATGTGAGGGTAGTGCATTTGTGATATAT
The DNA here is from genome assembly GCA_031262245.1 of Oscillospiraceae bacterium. Classification (GTDB taxonomy): domain Bacteria; phylum Bacillota; class Clostridia; order Oscillospirales; family Ruminococcaceae; genus BNZF01. The sequence continues at coordinate 1,403 of JAISIJ010000074.1, forward strand.
TCAATCAATCCCAAAATAATAAAATTGTTTGAGGGTTGTCGGACGAATCAATGCTCGCAAAGTTAGTAATATAATACATATAAGAAATTAATTGAATTTTTTTGCCACTGATATAAGAGATTCTATTAAATAAAAAATTTATATAAAAATTTGAAAAAAGCACTTGATTTTTATTAGCAAATATGGTATAATTATTACATAATAAAGCTAATAATGTTTTTATAACATTGAAATACGGAGTTTTCTATGAAATATAATTTAAAATCTATTATCGTGTCATTGGTTGTAATTATCATTGGTGGTAGTCTAATATACTGTGATATTTACGAATTTAAAACATCTTCGCGCGTATGGATAAATGTGGGGTGTTCTTTGATAGCTTCGGGACTTGTTATTTTGCTTAATGTGCTTTTGGTGGAACATAAAACTATAAATCCACTTGATGAATGGGGAATTGAAAAAATATACGAAACAAGAGCAGAAAAGAATAAAGATACTGACCCGAAATTAGACAATAATCCAAAACAGCTTGATGCTGTAGCGTTCGGCTTAAAATCATTCAGAAATAAATATACACACTCAATCGAAACTTGCTTAAAAAATGGAATTGAAATAAGGATACTTACGATGCACCCTGATAATAAATTTGTCACAGAACGTGCGAAAGAAGAAAATGAAGTTGAAGACCAAATAAAAAAATCTATACAAGATTTAATAAGTTGGGCAAATAATTTAAACAATAAAAATTATGATGGCAAAATAGCTATTAAAGGTTATAATTGTATGACACTTGATTTTTATTGGCGTGTTGATAATGAATTATATATTGGACCATATTGGTATCATATGGATAGTCAGCAAACTATTACATATAAATTTGTTAAAGGGAAAAAAGGATTTAATATATATTCGAATTATTTTGAAAATCTATGGAATAATACAGATTTTGAAATTTTGACAAAAAATTGATATTGTTATATAAATATGGCACCTTATTCAGCGGCACAACTGATAATTGAGGTTAAATAAATGCTCATCTCCGCCTCACGCAGAACGGATATACCGGCATTTTATGCGGATTGGCTCGTAAATCGGCTTGGTACGGGCTTTTGTTCCGTGAAAAATCCATACAATCCGAACCAAATTAAACGCATTTCGCTGTCGCCGGAAGAGGTCGATGGCATTGTTTTGTGGACGAAAAATGCCACTCCGTTGCTGCCGAAATTGCCGGCATTATCCGCCTACAACTACTATTTTCAGCACACGCTCACTGCCTACCACCCCGACATTGAGTGCGGATTGCAATGCGACAAGAATACAATAATTGCAACTTTCAAAGAAATTTCGGCGAAAATCGGTGCAGAGCGAATGATTTGGCGGTATGACCCCATCGTGATTTCGCCGAGATATTGCTCGGAATATCACATTTTTGCCTTTGAAAAACTCTGCAAACACCTATCGGGATACACTGAAAAATGCGTAATAAGTTTCGTGCTCCCGTATAAATCCATTGTCAAAAATCTCGCTGAATTCGGCAATATAATTCCAACTTTGCAAGAAAAAATTGAACTCGTTAAACGGTTACTCGATATATCTAACACATATAAAATCGAACTTTGTGCCTGTTGCGAGATGCCGGAAATTTACGAACTCGGCGTCAGTCCTATCGCCTGCATTGACGGAAATTTGCTCGGAACGAAAAAATTTGCCAAGGACAAAAACCAGCGTCCGGGCTGCAATTGTGCGGCAAGCATAGACATCGGAGCATATAATTCTTGCCCGAACGGCTGCCG
>JAISIJ010000089.1 GCA_031262245.1 Oscillospiraceae bacterium
ACTCAGTATTTTTTGACCATTGTGCATAAAGTATAACGGTTTCGGATTTATTTGTCAAAACAGTAGCCTCTGTTACCTTCGTTCCTCCTGATGCTGCAGTATACCAACCATTAAAAGTATATGTTGTCCAAGTTACTTCAGGTAAATCACCAATTGGCTTTCCGCAATAGAGGTTATGTTCTAAACCATTCCAGTCTATAACATTAGACCCGTTATTGGCCAAGAATTTAACATCATAATATTCTGCTTTCCATTCTGCCCAAATTTCCTTACCATTCTCAGGCATTTTTTCTGTACTTAAGTCAAAAATTTCTGTACATTCAACGTCTGAATAAACATTTAGCAAAGAGTATCCTGTTTTCTGTAATTTTTCTTCAACGCTTAATAAAGATGAGTCTTCCTCTAAATTAAAGTAGTCGTCTGCGGATATTACCTCTGAATTTGAAATATTATGAACCGTCAAGGTGTATATAGGTTTATCTAATACGTTCATATTAAATGTGAAATGCTTTTCTGCCCATTCTCCGGGATAAACCTCAATAGAAGCAGTAACGGTTAATTTTCCGTCATAAATTTCATAACCTTCAAGACCTGAATTATTTTGACGTGATTTTAAAAGGTCATAGTTCAGATAATCACCATAAGAAAAACTTTTGTCAATAATCTGATAATATTTATCATTTGTAGACCATATTATATCATATCCGTTTATTGTATCTTGAAAAACAGCATCTGTTACAAATCTGTCTTTTGTAGATACATCTACTGCTGAATTTGCAAATTTGATTTGTGAAAGGATAAAATCCCCCTCTTTTTCAGCATTAGGAGTATATGCTTCAGATATTACACTACCTGATGAATCCACCTCATATAGATAAGATGTAACATCTCTATTGTATAAATCATATAGGGTATATAAGTTTGATTTAAAGAACATTTGTTTTGATGCATCATTTTCAAAAGCATATACAGTTTTCAATGATTTCATATTATTAAAAGGAGTAATATCTGCGTTAAGATAGGATACATCAATTGTTTCAAGAGAATTAATTGTTCTGCCTGTAGGAATTTCCTGACCTAAAGCTTCATTATAAACCATTTCGGGATTCATTTTACCGTAGCGTGAAATAGTAAAATCCTCATAACTTTCTTCTCTTAACGGATTACCCTCAAGGTTTGTAATGCCTGTATTTTTCAGATTAAGTGTATTGATATAAGGCATATCCGGCAAGGCAGTAACATCGCTGAATTTATAATTTTCTATTGAAAGTGTTGTTAAATTATTATTATCAAAACTTCTGTAAGAATTTTGGAACAATGCGTTTGGATTATTTGTATCCAAATATAAAGTTCTTAAGGTAGATTTACTTGAAGAAAAATAGGTGCCTAAATTTAATTCTGCAAAATTATTTCCTGCAAGATCAACAAATCGCAACTTACGAAAATGTTTAGTCCAATCAAGTTGATTTAAATTTGAATTTTCAAAAGAAATATATTGCAAATTTGACATTAAATCGGTAAGATATTCAACATTTAAATTTTGGGAACAATTATCTGCATACAAAACAGTTAAATATGTTAATTCATTAAGGTCTTCAAGAGAATTTAATTTTTCAATATCCCCATAAGCATCAAATGGGTTATTGGAAATATCTAATTGTCTTAAAACCCCTTTCAAAGATAACAAATATTCTAAATTATCTGTATAGTTATCTTCATCAACATAATTGCCTATATCAATATTACAATTTGCAATTTCTAAATGTGAAAGTTTAGACATATTATTTAAGAAAGATAGTGTTCGCAAATCTTTTTCCGACAAGGTGAGCGTTTGAAGTTCATTTAACGTTGATAAATATTGTACAAGAGATTTTTCATAACTACCGATATTTCCGGAAAGTTCTAAAGTTCTTAATTTTGGCAATTTACTGATAAAACTGAAAGTTCTAATACTATTGTTTTCAGCATAAACTTCTTCTAATGTTTCAGAATAAGCAGAAAGAAATGACAAGTTATCAATATTATTATTTGAAACATTAATAGATTCAAGTTGTGTAAGACTTATTAAATAACTTATATCAGATATTGCATTGTTATTTACATAGATAAGTTTTAAATTTGTACAATAATCTAACCATTCAACATTACTCAAATTGTTATTACCTAAATAAATTGCTTGCAAATTTTTGCATTTTCTTAAAGCTTTAATATTTGAGATTTTATTATTTTGCAAGCGAAGCTCGGTAAGATTAGTCATTACTTCAAGAGGAGTAACATCTGTTATATTATTATCTGCTAAAGATAAATATCTAAGATATTTAAAATTACGCAATTGTTCAATATCATCATCTTCAAGACCATTTTCGGAAAGAACAAGAACACCCAATATAGGTGCAACTTTAAGTGAAGAGATATCTTGAATTCCGTTACCATTAAGATATACCTCAGAAAGTTTACCATATCTTACATCTGCTGACAATACACCGTCAAGACTGTCAAGATTATTATATGCAAGGTCAAGTAATTTAAGATTTACCATAGTTTTAAGCACAGGCACGCCACCTACAGTAAAACTGTGTTCATTGTTATCAATGCCGCAACCTCTTGCTATTAACGCTTCAAGTTTATTAAGTGTAGCTATCTCATTCAGACTTGAGCCTCCGCCTAAGCTTGTTTCAGAAATTTGCAATCCTGAAATATTTAAAACTCTTAAATTTGTACAGTAAGTTAAACCTGTAAGGTCGGTAATTTCGGGATATTTACTTAAATCACAATAAGTAAAATATTGATTTTTCAGAGAATCGGTTGTTAAATTACCTACATTTATTTTTACTGTACTTCCATATGCTGAATTTGCAAGTGTTAAATTATCCTCAAGTTCAAGTTTTAATGCATCATATAATTCTTGAGATATATTAAGACCGGGAACTAATTGAACGCTGTCATTGGTAATTGTAACAGTATAAGGAATTGAAAAGCTTTTTACACCATCATTGGTAGGATATGTCAGTTCAACTGATAAAGGTAATGATGAACCATCAACAGCATTTGTTTTTATAGATATAATATTATTTTCAATTGTTGCAATGTCTTTATTTTTGCTTGACCAAACTGCTTTAGTAATATATTTATCTGTTGAATGCCAAAATTCTTCATTATTAGACACTTTATTGCCTAAGCTTAAAGAAATTTGTTTAACAACATAATCCTGTATTTCTGTTTCTGTAACGGCAGTTAGTAAAACATCATCAAAATGAATTTTACCATCGCCCTCAATAGGTGTACCGTTATATGTTACAATAGCAGTTAAATTTGTTAATTTTTCAGTCGTGGAGCGTTGAATATAATATTTATAACAATCGGCATTATTAAAAGCAAATTCTTTCTTTTCACTTACAATTCCATCGCCTTCCCAAGAAATACGTACTTCGAAAAGCTCTGAATAATTCACCTCTTCATTTGTTATTTTTTGAGGTAATTGAATATCATAATCTATAACAGTTTGTCCGTCAACTTGCTTACCTACAACGGATTTCAAATAATTTTCAAGTATAGATTTAGGTGGTGTAATAAATTGTCCGTAAACATAATAATTAAAAGAAATTTGTTGTTTGGCAAGGAATGAACCATCACTATCTACAGGTTGAATTGTAGCAATGAGCGTTACTTGACTATCATATAACGGACGGTGAAAATATCCATTTTGGTCAATTATATCTAAATCTTTTTTTGTTTTTGTATCTATGATAGACCAGTTAATAATGGCATATTGTTCTTTTTCCCACATTACTTTATCTATTAATTGCAAATCTCCTGCAAGAGAAAAAGGCTCTTTACGCTCATATTTAGTTGTTAAATATTCCGTATAATATTCAATAGCATTTTCATCATATTTGTCATATATTGCATAGAAACTTGTATTATTTTCCGTAATATTTGCAAGGTCATTATCCGTAAGAATACGAGAATTTACAGATTTTGACCAAGAACCGTTCCCGAAATTATCTATCACAGGTATTGTAGGTAATGTATTAAGAGTACCGCCTGAAGTAACCGTTTTAGTTGTTATAAGTTGCCCTTCAATATCATAAAAGTTTACATGAAGTCTTTTTCCTAAAGCAATATCTTTACCAACTAAAGATTGCAACATTAAAGCAACATCTATATTATTTACTTCACCATCATTATTTACATCCCCTAAAAAGAGTTGTAATTCATCTAAAGAAGTAACACCTAAAATAAATTTTGTTAAAAGAACACCATCATTTATCTTAAGACTTAAATCAAGATTAATATCCCCATAAGGATAGACTTTTAGTTTATTTTCTTTAAGTGTAACAGGAATTTCATTACCGGAAGAAGTATCCAGAACGGCAATATTTTCTTTATCTGTTGCTAATGTGAAAAGCGGCATACCCCCTTCACTGATATTGCTGTCAACAGTAAAGTTAAATGTCAGTAAGTCTGCACTTTCTTCTATTAAAACACCTTTACTGTCATAAGCGATACTAATTTGCCCATTGTCATCTGTGTTTATAATATAACCTGAATTATTTTCACAGGTAATATCACTTATATTATCAATATCATAATTTAAATACATCTGAAATCCATAATAACCGGAAGTTGAATCCAGTTTAAGTGTAGCTTGTGCTTGTTCGCCCGGTGTTCCGTTGACATCAGTTATTGAGAATATTGCATAATCGTCAAGCGTTTCGTCAGCAGATATATTTAAAGTCGCAATGGAAAAGAGTGCAATAAGCACTAAAAATAAAACTGATAATTTTTTAAACATATTTCACACCTCCTATTCTAATTCATCAGAGGGATATAATTTATTTTTATATGCCTCTTCAAGTTGATTTGCTGTAAAGAATTGACTCCAAAATTCAGACCATTCTTGCGGTTCCCCTGTTCCCCAACCCTCAATATAAGAATTATTGTTATCCATCCAGTTTCTGCAAACACCTTGCATTGTTGTTAATAAACAATAACTTGTTGCAACAGTTGTCCAATCGTCATCTCCTGTACGATATTGTAATTCATAACGCATAGGCATAAATACTGCATAGTTAACAAGTCGCCAAGGTAAAGGTGAACCTTTTGAATTAAAATAAGTTGCATTATAAGTTGTTGTAATAGTAGAACTGTTTGAAGTCGACCAACCTGAATCTGTTTGATGAATAAAACCTGTTGAATTTTCTAATTTCTCAGAAATGCTCTGACTGCCGCCGATTGTAACGTCTTTGCCGTTGCTTTTAGTTGTACCTCCATTTGTTTCATTAATATTTATTGTATTAGAAGATATTAATGATGAAAGTGCAGTAGATGAATTTTTCAAATTATACGAAGTCTTATTTTCACTTATGGTATTACTGTTTGACCAATCTTGATGTGATCCTAATTCTGCACCTAATGAAGTTGTTAATTCACTGCTTACCGTTGCAGAAGCGGTGGTTTCTGCATATGTGTCAAAAGTAACTTTACCAATTCCTGCAGGGACTTCTCCACCCGCAGATGCACCTACAGTTGTTCCTACAGTAGCACTTGCACCTATGGTTGTACTAACATCCGTAGTAAGACGTTCATCTAAACCCCCTGAAAAATCTGAAGTTGAAGAAGTACCAATATCTGTTGTTGTTCCGGTTTCTGTACCATTTTCTGTAGTCGTTCCTATTTCTGTTCCTGTTTCCGTATTAGTTCCTTTAGTCCAACCATTCGTTATATCTTCCGAAGTAGAATTAGTTGTTGAAGAATTAGATTCAGAACTTTTTTCAATGCCTATATAAGTAACAATTTCACTTGAATCAACATAACTCATATGCATTGTAGATTCTTGAGTATAAGAAAAAGATATTTCATTAGCAGTTGTAAATTCTGCTAAAGCTCCGCCCTCTGCTCCTTGAACAGACATAACAAGAGCCTCGTCATAATAATAAGGGTCAAAATAGATTATTCTTTGGTCTGCATTTAGTTGAGTGATACCAACAGGGTCATTTGAATATCTTATATATTCATACCACATTTTTTGGGCACCTAAAGAAGAGGCAGCACCTGTGATTTCATAAGGATTTCCACCCTCACCCGTAATTTGGTTAATAGGAATTTTATTGTATTTTGTGTTGTAAACAATATCTTCCTCTTGTGCGTTTGCATTTAAAATTTGGTGTGAAAGTCCTACAGAAAAACCCGTCACAACCATTGAAAAACACACAGACAAAATAATGGCACGGTGGACGCTGTTCATAAACCATTCTAACAGAGTAACTTTCTTTTTAATTTTTTTCATTTTCTGCTCCTTTATTATACTGATAAATTTCTGCAGATATTATTTGATAATCCGCATTTTTAACAATAATTTGCGGTTTCAGTTCTGAATAAGTGAAATTTCCCATAATTGCTTTGAAAGTTATATTCATAACTGAACCGGATGTGTTAATGTTCCCATTAACAGTTAATTTTATTACACCATTGTCTTGTGTTACCTCCCCCACGTTACTTGTTGCAGTTATATACTCAAGTTCTTCAACGGAATATGGTAATTCAACTGCGAAATCTGAAATATTCACCATTCCCCCCAAATTAAGAGAAATATTAAATATGCTATCCTTAGGCACATACATTGTATTAAAATAAAAACAATTTTTAGCTTTGGAAAAGTCTTGTGTAACAGGTAGTATATCAGTATCTGCTCTTACATTTATAAAATCTCCTTGAAAGCCCTTAAATACTCTGTTTTCTGGAATTTTCAATTCAGATATTTCAGGAGGAACAGCCATTCCTTCTAAATTTACAATTTCTTCTTTCACAACGTTATTTTCACAATCATAAAATTTTATATTTACTTGTTCCTCAGTATCAATTAAAATAATACCGGAGCTTGTCACTGATTGCTTGTTTTTTTCGTTTTTTCCGTTAAATAACAATGAAAGAACAATAATACCGGTTGCTAATAAAAGAGAACATACTACAATAATTATGGATATTTTATACTTTTTCAATTACAATACCTGCCTCATTAAAATTCTTTTTAATAGCATAATATCAAAAACATTGATAGTTTTATCATTGTTTAAATCAGCAGTATGAATCATAATTTTTTGCGAACAAATTTTCACCATTGTAACTAAATCAACTATGTTAACAATTTTATCTGAATTTATATCTCCAACCAATTCCTCCCTTATTGATGTAGTAGAAGAAATTGCACTTGTTGTAGTTAATGTAGCTGTGGAAGTATTTGTATCAGTTGTTGTAGATATAGAAGAGGTTGTAGTAGTAGTTGTTGAAGTTGTACTTGTTGTAGATGGTGACGGAGAAACAGTATTCTCAACAATAATACTGCCATTAATAACTGTAGGCATATAAGAAACAGTACTATAGTCATTAAAATCCATATATGCAAATGTTATGCTGTTGCTAACAGTTTCACCGTTTATATTTGTACGCAATACAGGTATTATTTCAAATGAAATATCATGAGGAAAGGAAAATTCATTTATATTCTCTTTAACATAGCCCGAAACTTTACAAAACACACCATCTAAATTAATTGTCTGACTATTATCAATACCTATATAGTTAAAGTTAATACAATTATCTTTGATAACATATTCATTATCTTTTATAAAAGCTCGTTTGGATATTTCGCCTTCTGAAACTTCGTTTATAAAAACTAATTTATCATCAAAAGCAATACTAAAACCTATAACATTTATACCTGTTTTCGGAATGTCATCAAATAAGACCTCAAAAGAAAATGCGTTGTCATTTAAAATTTGGTTAGAAATTTCAAGTGTAAAACCCACATCATCTCCGTTTGTTTTCAAAACTAAATTTGATTGAACTAACAAAACTATTGCCATAAAATTTGCAAAAAAATTCTTTAAAATTTTCAATTGTATTCCTCCAAAATAAAAAACGCATAATAAAAAATTACACATTTTTTTATAACAATAAACATTATTTTTATGCGGTGATATAGTAAAATAATTGTTATCAAATAAAATATTGTAATAATTATTACATTTTTATTATAATACTATATTCTATAATACTTGTCAATAAATTTTGTAAATAAAATTAAATAAAAAAATACAAACAATGATCATTAAAAACAAAAATACTGAAAATGGGAAACAATTTTATCGTTACGCTTCTATTGTAAATCTATCCCGGAAATGTTGCTCCAAGAGGCGAAACAAATTCTTGATGTCCGCCGTAACTTTCCATAAGAAAATCATAGTATTCAAGACGGTCTGCAGAGTAATTTTTACTTGACACCAACGATTTTATCAAATTATCGAATGTCTGTGTTTGTACCATTGTGTAATATAAATCTGCTTTTGCCGGGTGGTAAACAGTTTTATTTTTTCTAAAAAATGATTTTTTGCACATATTTTACACGTTATATTTGTACACAATAGATAAATTTGTTTATTTTTTTAAATAATTATTGACAACTTATACATCTTTGTTATAATAAGATTATTATGTCGAAGTAATAAAATATTGCAACGATACTGACAAACGTTGGTTTTGTTACATATTAAAATATTAAGATATAGGGAGGATACTGATATGCAACATAAATTTGAACTAAAACCATTGCCACCACTTGATAATGGTGAACTTGAAATGGCAGTAGCTTGGATTACTTTGGGTAACGAATTAGTGAAAAGAGCCAATGACTTAAAAAATGGAATAAAAAATTTAGGTTGTACACAAACACTTGGTATTTTGCAATATATTAATCAAAAATTTTCTTCTGATAGCAACAATATATATTTTCATATTGCCTCAGACCTAATGCAAAGAATGGAACAGTATGATCTTTTAGGAAAGGCTGAAAAATTTAACATTGACAGTCTATCAACAAATTTTCTTGATGACCCTCATACTCGTTTAAGTATATCTGCCCTTAAATATATTTCTTCTAATATTAAAAGTGAAATGGATGTTTGTATTCGTACTTGGCTTGTCAGTAGTATAAGTATCGATAATATAATGTTGAAAGAACATAATATTATGCAGTCCTGTTATTTATGGTTTGATGCTGTTCCGAATTTATATGGTGATATTCAATTAAATGCGGAGATTTTTGCCTTTAATGCTTTGAAATATTCAAATATAAAGCCTGCAAGTTCTGATAAAGCTATGGATTTTTTAAAAGAAATAATTCAAAATGTTGCTCAAAATCACCATTATATAAGTGATGATTTTCATAAAAAATATAAGAATGATTGGGTTAAATTTTTAATGGATTTATCAGTTAAGGATAAAGAGTTAATACGATTGTCCGGGAATAGGTCTTGGCTAAATCTTTTATAATTTTTTGACTTGCAGAGCAGTTTTTTACTGCTCTGTTAAATTATTTAATATTAATCCTTAATTACAAAAATATTGCTTTAAATTTTGTTATTGGTTGAATATATAAAATGATATTTATTTTTTAATCAATATCAATCATCAATCTTTTTAATAAAAACTTCATTATCCGCCGTCTGCTTTCAAATGTCAATTGAAACCAAACATCATCTTCAAAATAATTCAGAATTTCCAAGTAAACCTCAAAAATATACTCTTGGTCTTCATCACTTGCCAACTGATAATTTATGTCTGAAAATTGTAGTGTTTTGCTGAAAAAATTCAGTTTTTCTGTTTTTTTCAACACAACGTCCATATTACGGAAATCTGCATTTGAAAATTCAACTTTGCTGTTTAATGCTTAAAATCGATTTTATTTTAGAGGATTTTTTACAACTTTTTTTAATTTTGAAAAAATATTGACAAAATACTCCTCTTTGTGATATATTATACTATACTATCTATATAAGGATTATCTATAGAAGGCAATAATAAATCTTTTAATGATTTTTTCTTAAAAAAATGTCTCTTTTATAATATCATATATTTATATTATAAATAAGAATAGTAATAAGATATTCTTTTTTATCTTATTTGGATAAGTATATTGACTAACAAAAATTTATTACCATTTTTAAGCTTAAAATTAAAAGGAGATAAAAAAACAATGACTGTTAAAGAATGTTTTATTGTATGCCCAATATCTAGTGAGGGAACAGAAACTCGTAAGCGTTCTGATGCTTTATTAAAATATATAATTACTCCTGCTTGTGAAAGTTCCGGATATACTCCCAAAAGAGTAGATAAAATATGTCATACTGACAAAATAGACAACGTAATTATTGAGAAATTAAAAAGTTCAGAATTGGTAATTGCAGATGTTACTGAATCAAATGCAAATGCTTTTTTTGAGCTTGGTTATCGGATAGCCACAGGAAAACCTGTTATTCAAATTGCTCAAGAAGGTGCTTCTCTTCCTTTTGACGTTATGACAACCAACACTATATCTTACTCGATAACTGATTTAGATAAAGCTGAAAAAGCAAAATTACTACTTACTGAAACTATAAAACAATTATCTGAACAATCAGAAGTTTTATCTAAAGTTTCTGATGGAAAACACACTGAAAATGGGGAAATGAGTTTCCAAACAGAAACGATATTGTCTACGTTATATCAAATTCAAAATTCTATTATGGATTTAAAAGCGACAATTAACTCCAATAATGATGAAACTATAACAAGTATTATTAATGCAATGCATATAGTTCAACCTCAAGGGTCACCTGAAATGCAAATGTTAGGAACATTGTTGCAAACCCCAGATGGTCTAAAAAATTTAATGCAATTAGCAGAATTAAGCGGAAAATTTCCCCAAAACAAGCAATGATTTTTTTCTCACTAACCCTCGCAAACACCTTCAAATCCTCTATATACCCCTCGAAATCGTCAATTCTTGTGATGTTGTAAAGACGACCCCCACAAACGAATAACATTCTCGGTATCCCAAACGTGAACAACGACTTAAACAAAATCTCTACTCTTTGTAATGTAGAGATTTTTTATTTATTCAACATTTTACTAACCCATTCAAAAGTTGATAATTCCATTGAACCGAAAAACAAGAAACTATCACAGTTAGCAATAATTGTATCTGCACTTTCCTTGTAAATCGCTTTAAGTTGCGACATTGCCTGTAAAATAATTGTTGCTGAAATTTCACGACTTCTGAAAACGCTGATTTTCTTTTCAAAATCGGGAATCTGTCCTATGTTTGCAAGTTTCGTATAAGGACAATTAAAATAGTTGCATATAAAAACATAAACGCTTGAACGGGTTGATATTAACCATTTCAAGCGTTTTTTATTATCTATCTTTTTTAGAATAGCAATCCCTCCGCAGAACATACTGCGGAGGGATTTTTTTTATGCAAATTTACATACTGTGCAATATCGACAAAATAGGGCAAGATATACTGGCAAATTGTAAAAACACTACCAAGATATGATTGAATATGTAAATGCAACACAAAAGGCATATCGAAACCATTGGATATGCCTTGAATTATAAGAGTAATTATTAGTTCCTATTAGAATAAAATCTATTTTTACGATTCTGAAAATGGTAACTCAAAAGTTGTAATTGAACCGAGTGGTAAGTCTTTCGAACTATTACTAACAACGTAATGTGTTCTTCCACTAACGGAGAATCCAAAATTCTGTAGGTAGTCAGGTAGATATATTCTTTCTTCGGGATTCGAAAATAAAAACTGTTGCGGAAGTATAAATTTAACAAACATATCACGCATAGCTTGATAAGAAATTATTTTTGAAGGACAATTCTGATACATCAATATTTTCGTGTTTTCGGCAACTGAATCTAAATACACTTTTTCAAATTCTGATAAGTGTACAGATGATTTATCAAAATAATTAAACTCATTTTTGCATAACTCGTCCAAAAATTCATAATTGCTGGGTAAATAAAAATGGATAAGAATCATATCCGAAACGGTTTCTAATTTAGTTACAGTACACTGATAGTAGTCCTTTAACATTTTGCTTCTATATTCATAATTATTACTTTGTTTAAAAATACCAATTTTCAAACATTCCAATAATACATTTGCTATTTCATTTTTGCTGTATTCATAATGATTTAGTGTATTGATAATATCAATAAGAAATTTTTGATCGTAAAATTCATATAACTGTTCATCGTGTATAATCATAACTAAATAATCATAGACTTCCCCAGTTTCAATTGCGGTTATAATGTGATCCACAAGTTCAAGTACATTATCAAAAATCAATTGCATAATACATTCTGTGCATTTACTCAAATCAATGGTTACAGGATTATATTTTTCATTTTTAATCAGATATTTTTCCCACTCATAACCTCCAAATGAAGGAACAAAGTAGTTAGGATTCTCTATTTGAATTTTTTGAGTAGATTTGTTAACAAACTCCTTTGGAACGCCATTGCTTAAAATTCCTTTTTTTTCAAGCGATGCTATATTAATCAAACCATAATATTGGGGGAGTCCGTTGCTGCGTGATTTTTCTTTAAGAATTCGCATTATTTCAACTTCAAGCTGATTTGGAAAAGGAAACAGTATCTTTTCGTATTCTTTGAATAAAGTGCGTTCCCCATTAGTATGATGGAAAGACAATCTGATACCAATATGATTTTTAATAATTTGACTGTTAAGAACACCTCCCAGATCCCACAAAAAAGAACCCTGCTGTGCATTTAATC
>JAISIJ010000097.1 GCA_031262245.1 Oscillospiraceae bacterium
ATGTGTGATTTTGAAAAACGAAATCCCAATCTTCATATTTTTAATGCGGTTTTGCATTTGGACGAACTCAAAATAAAATTATTGAAATTGAAAACGATTTGAATTTTTATAAAAAATGCTTGACAAATGTTTTAAAAAAAGGTATAATATAAGTGGTTGAAAAAAGTTAAATGTGATTATAAAAAAATTTAAATTATAAAGGAAAAAAATTATGGCAGAACAATTTTACGATATTGAAATTCCCGAATTATTACCGTTTAAAAATGATTATATTTTCAAAACCGCACTCACAAAACCCAACGCAGGAATTGTCAGAAATGCGATGTTATCTGCTTTTACAGGGCTTGAAATTGTGGAGTCAACGGTCAGCGAAAATGAGCCGCCCATAGTTTTAAGCAGTTTGGAAAAACCCATCAGACTTGACGTAAACTGCAAAACTGCAGACGGCAAGCAGATTAACATTGAAATGCAAACCAAAGCAATGGAAACCGACAACATCTCAAATCAACACATAAATCTTTGCAATAGGACGATTTTTTATGAACATAAATTGTTTGCAAGCCAAGAAAGTCCGAAACTTTACTGCGATTTTAAACAAACTTTTCAGATTACAATTTGCGATTTTACAGTTTTCCCTGATGAAAAATTTCTCCATAGGTTCAGATATTATGACGAGGGACTTTTACTCAGCGACATTTCAAATATAATTTTTTTGGAACTATCTGTCACGTAGCATTAAGGACGCTTTTTCAGAGCAAAACAAAACCGCCCCGAGTGGCTATTTTAAGCCATTCGGGGCGGTTATTTGTCGTTATTTGCAGATTGCGAATTTACGTTGTCCTAACTATCCCATTCTACAACATACCCATAATATTTTGTACTCCAAAAAGCGGTATCATTTTCATCAGAAAAGTCTCCATAATCTATACTATCACAAGCATCGTTCCAAAAGCCAAGATTATCTTCAGCAAGTTTGGGAGGATTATATCTTGTTAAATAATAATCAGGTATCTGCATTTGCATTGCCAGACATTCTTCGATTTCTGAACCCTCACCAGTATAACCTGTGTCACCCGCACCGGTTCCTGATGGCTCATCTGGTAACCAGTTAGTAAATTTCCATTCTTCGCCTGTAACCCAACTCCAAGTTCCCGAAAAAGAATTTGCACCAAGCCAATAAAAATGAACATCATATTTTTTGCCTTCTTCTAATATAAAGGCATTTTCTTCGGTTGAACTAATGGTTGCAAGATGTCCGCCTAATTCCTTTGCCTTCGCATCAGCTTGAGACCAACTAATCCCGGAATTATAAAACATATAATGATGATTACCAAATTCAACAGCATTTTCCGGGATGGGGGATTGGATAAAATTTGAGGTTGATTTGGAAATAGATGTAGAATTTGATTGAGAAGAATTGCTCGAAGTGGAATGTTGATTTTTTTGGTGGCCTATACCTAATCCAATACAAAAAGCTATAATACTAATTATACAAATAACACCGAGATAAGGAATACGACGGCTTATAGGTCTTCGCTCAAAAACACTCTCCTTAATTTGTGTTGATTGTGTCACATTTTTTGCTATTATATGTCCACAGTCTTTGCATCTCCAACTTCTTACTTGTTCAATAAAACTGTTCGGAGTACGGCATATTGGGCATACAGACGGCTTAGATTGACTTTTAATTGATATATGTTTATTCAATGGAATTTCCACCTTATATTTATCGTTAATTAAATCAATTAGGAGATTATACAAAATATAAGTTTTTATTTGCAAAGTTATTACTACGTATTATGAATAAAAAACAATATTGGCAATTTGGTTTAATGTGTAGCAGTTATTTTTATATTAACTATAATTCGCTTCCTTTGCTGTAATTAGTTTTCGACATTGGATGTTTTGTTTTGAAATCTGCAGTCGAAAATTCTGCATCTCTTGTGTGTTTGCGGAAGTCGGATTCATTCTTCAAAAAGTAATCATATAGTGTTAATGCTCTTTGAACCGGATTTTTATATAAATCCCAAGTCACATCGGCATTATACCATACATTACCGAGACGAACGAGATTCCAAGCGTGGTTTTCATTCATTCCTCGTCCTGTAATAATACGGCACGGTACGCTGAGCATTGATAACATTCGATAAAAAAGATTGGCACATCCTTCGCAAACAGCACTTTTTTTAATTAAAGCATCATATGCAGAATATCGAGCAAAAGATTTATCATAGGTTACATTTGAAATAATATAATCATATGCAAATTTAATTCGTTTATATTTTGCTTTTTCACTATATATTTTAGATTTCGTAAAAATCTCGTGAAGAACATTTTCTATCTCATCTTCTTGTGCTGATGTCGTTAAATACTTAATATTATATGAAATTTTTATTTTTTGTGTATCATACAATATTTCATAGCTAATCTGTCTTACTGAACGATGTAAATAATCAAAATCATTATTAACAAAAGGAACTTTTTCTGTAAAAGCAAGTCTTATAAGGGCAAATGGCAAATCAGAAATACTGACCCCATATTTGTTTAGCACACTAATAGGCATTTCTATTTGAAAGGTAGAGTGGCGTTTTAAGAGATGTTCACGTATGATAGTATGTTCAGCTTTGTCTTTTTCGTTGGCAGAATTAAGAATAAATATTATTTTTGGACTTTGCAAGGAAGATATATAAGGAATATCTGTTCTTGCATTTATTGTTATCTTTTCCATACATAACTTCGCTCCATTCATAAAATGCTTTTGGCAATCAGAGTAATAATGTCTTTTGTTAATGTGCCAAATATTGCACCATTACAAAATTGATGAAAATCTAATTCCCCTCGAGATAAATTTGCTTCTATAAGTAATGGTTCTCCATTTTTATCAATAGCTATATCCCACGAAATCATTTTACAGTAAGGGAAACGTGCCTGAAGTTTAATTGCGAGCTGTTCAGTTGATTTAAAATTCGGAATTATAACTTCATTAAATCGCATACCTTGTGGATGGCAATAGTATTTATTCCCATTTTTATCATAAGCAATACTTTTAAGTTTACCATCATTTTCGATGCCACAGACAATACCGCCGAAACTGGCATTGTCGACACACGCACCATTAATTCCCATTCGCAATACCGATGAGAGAACAATGACCTCATTGTTCCACAATAATGTCATTATGCGTATTGTATTTACAGAAGTTGAGTGTAGTCGTGATAGCTGTGGATGTTGTTTGACAATCTCTTGTATTACAATATCTACATTTGTTGATTTAAGCAATTGCTCTAATTCTATTAGATTAACATTGTTTTTGAATATTATACCATTGCCACCGGAAGTGTATCTGCAAAATTTAATAACTACATTACGTTCCCTCACACAAGTATCCAATACGTCTTTAAATGAGAGCAATTTATAATCTGAATCAAGCCAACATCCGTTCAACCGCAAAGCAATTGTATGAGGTTGTTTTATATCACGAAATAATAATGGATAATATGCTTTATTATCAAATTGTGTAGCAAATGATGTATAATTGAAAAATGGGTCAATTATCGAATAAAATAAACCATCGTGTATATAGTCAACATCAAAATATCCTGAAACAGCACCATATTTCTCAACACCGAATGTTACGTTAATATTTGGCAACAACAATCCCCAGTATTCTTCTATACTTTTTTTATATATTTTAGGAATGGGTTCATTAACCGTCCACTTATCAAGCCGTTCGTTATAAAATTTTATAGATAAAAGCAGTTCCTCTCTCTTTTTATTTTGTGCATCAGACATATGTTTAGCTAACGCCACTGAAATAGAATTTGACATTTCGGCAAGTTCCATATTCGTTCTCCGTATATAAGAATTGTGTTAAAGGCAATCTTCAAACTCATCGGTAATTTGCGGTGTATTATTAACTGCATCATTAACATTTCCCTCATCTGCATTTTGTACCGAGTGTGTACTCTCAAGTGTATTATCGGAGAAATCTGTAGCTTGATTAGCTTGGTAATTATCCATAATCCTTTGATTGACTGTTTGCTCAATATTCTCATCACCGGTTATAGATTTTGCTTGTTCAAGTTCATTCTCATAACTATACTCATTAATATTTTCTAAGTAAGATTGATACCCGGCATCTTCACCATATTTAGTCTGAATTTCATCAAAAGCTTGTGTAGTATTTGCTTCACCATGTTCAAACGCAGTTTTTTCAAGACTTTGTAACCGATAGCAGTGTTCCGGGTCATTGCCGTCAATATAATTTTCCTGAGCCCAGTTCGCTCGCCATTGTTCTACTTCGGCGGTATTGTCGTGTTCAATCATTCCGTGAATTGCATTGTCTTGGTATGAATGATAATTTTCGTGATGAATAGTATCCATTAATTGTGCATTAACATCTTCTTGCTTAAACGATTGTGTTGTCCCATCTTCAAAGGTAACAGAAAATTCACCGTTTTCAACGAGGTTTTCGTTTAAGTAAATAACACCATCATTATAACCGCCATAAGTAGCCCCTTCCATATGTTCAAGCCTTACTTCACAGGGTTCAATACCAAGCTCTTCAGATGAGCGATTCTCCAATTCTTGAAGTGCATCCAATCTTTCATTACGAGATAACTCAGACCAAGTTTCGGAACGATATAATTCATTAACTTCTTGATTAGAAAGTTCATTATATCGGGTAGGATAGAAATTCATAGCTGTCCCCCCCCTAACGCTTTCCACGAATAGGTTTCCAGATATGTTTTTCGCCGGAAACAGGGTCATTTTTGTACTCAGACAATAGTTTAAAAGCCTCAAGGTAATCGCTACTATTTCGGATTTTGAGAATTTTATTTACTGAATATTTGTCAACGGTAATGTCAGGCACGGGTTCGCCATATATCCAAGCGGAAAGTGCCGGTTCAAGGAGAATATCCAGTTGTTCAATTAACTGTTTAGCGATATTCTCTGCACTTGCTTCAGTCGAAGTTTTATAGGTTTGCTTTATGGCATCTGTTAATTTTGTAATATCAATATTTTTTAACATTGTAAAATCTCCTATTATATGAGTTTTATTTTTCAATTGTAAAAACCTAATTTAAGTATTATTGTTAATTCTATAAATAGATATCCGTGGTTCTTGAAGTAGGCTTTTTTCTTTATATAAATTTACGGCCATATTTTTAAAATAATTTGACAAATCTAATAAACCTTCCAAAAATTGTTCTTTTAAAAAGTAATTTGGGTGAGAAATGTCGATGCTTCTAATAAAGCCGTCTACGTAGTCTTCTATCCTCTCAATATAAGTTTGTCCTACAGTTATAGCGGTAATAATTTGAATGGAATCATTGTTACTAATTCCATTATCGCCGATAGTTTTGTCATAATCAAGAGGAATACCATCTCTATGACCACCAGTAGGATATGGTATTCCTGTATATGGCTGACCAGAAGTAAGAAAGTTTTCATCAATAAGTTGTTTAAACACATCTCCTAACACCATATTTTCCGGCACTTCGATGTCAATATCAGAGTTATTTGTTGGGTGAATAAATTTTACGTTAATGTTTTCCATTAAGAGTTTCCTCCCGGTAACTGAATTTTGGGTTTTGAATTTCCTATTGTAATCTTTTCCATTGGTTCCGGATAGAGAGCAGGAAAAAATAGATAGGGATTTTTGTTTGGTAATGAAACAATACACTCTCCACGTTGCAAGGTTGTAATATCCCAGTCCTCAACAACACTACCTCTTTCGTATTCCTGTTCCCCGTTTCTCTGCGAGTCTGTATATGGTAAACGAATTATCTTTCGGTTTTTTCCGTGTCTATCGGCTACAAATTTTCTGCTTTCTTCATCAAATAAACGGAAAGCCGCACAAGTCGAGAACCCTGAAAGAACACTCATTCCTAAAGAAGCATCATACATATTTTTTACCTGATTGATATTTTGGATACCCGCAATAACTCTTATTCCACGAGAACGTCCGAAATTTAATAAATTATCAATGTAATTTAATTTAGGGATAAGAGGAAATTCATCAAGAATAAAATAAACGTGTTTATCACGAGATTCGTTTCCAAGTGCATCTTTACTTGCAAGGTCAAGCAAAACTGTATATACTGAATCTAAAAGATTACTATTTACTATGTCATATTCTAAAAAGACGGATTTTCCACTACGTTGCTGTATAGCTTCACGAATAGAGAAATTTCCGGATTCTGCGAAGTGTGCAGAAAAAACATCGTTAACAACACTTCCTAAAGGAGAAAGAAAACTCTGCGTAGTTGAACTTCCTTCGTTATGCATATAAACATTAATCCATTTTAAGTCTTGATGATTTTCCAACATTTTCTTAATAGCGGAAATATCAATACTTCTAAATGTCTGTTTTAGTGTAGCATTGTTTTGATTAATGGAGTTACTCCGAAATTGTGCTTCAATAATGGCGGCAAAAATATCTCTTGCACCATTTGCAAATGTAGGGTCTTTGGCACTATCTATCCGTTTTTTAAACAAAGATGTCGAAACTTCTCTTATAGTATCTTCACGACTGATAGAACCGCTGATGGCAAGTTCTTTATAGATATTCCATTTAGAAAGGTTATAGTTTGAGTATTGGTGTGAGTTTCCTATAACATAATCTCCCTGCCGATAAAATCGCTTTAGAAAATCACCTTTTGAATCAAAGAAAATAACAATATCGTTTAAAGTAATGTTATCTATGACTGCTTTTACTATATGGTACAACAAATTAGTTTTTCCTGTACCGATTCCTCCAATAGCAAGGAAATGGGAACTTAATAATTCGGGATTAAACCTCCAAGCGTTACCTCTACCACTAAAAATACTTATTTCGCCTTCTTCGAAGGGCATATTTTGTAATCTTTGACCCTCTACAACCTCGGTTAATGCACGAGCGTTTAAGTTTTCCATACATACTCACCTATTTACTCATTAAAATTCTCCCACTTTTCTGGTGGCACAATTTTTCCGTTTGTTGCACTATGTCCGAAAAATGCTTTCATATCGTTTGTATGTGGATTCATAACAAGTGATGCTTGCCACTCTTGAGAAAAATTTAAGCGTTGTGTTGTCATATCTGTTCCGGACATAAAAACTGACAGATTATTAGGATGAGTATGAAACCAACCAAGTATAACCAATTGCTCATTTCTTGAACGATTAAGATTTTTTTCATCTAAGCGGTCTTGCATATCAGCCCACATAGCATTTGTAAATTCAACGAATACCGGATTGCCTGTGGTAGCAGCGAGAAGAATATCGATTACGATACTATATACTTCATTTTTATAACGACAAACATTTCCCAATAATACACCACCTTGTTCTACTTGATTATTTTTTGTTTTATGACCCCAATCAAGTGATTTTTTTATGTTCTCAACAGCACTTTTCGTCAACAACAAATAATATCGTTCATCATCTCTTGGATTTGGAGTTTTCCCTTTAAAATCAAAAGCAGTCTGCAATATAGTTGGAGAATATTCTTTTCTACTTGTTATGGTGATTTTAGGTATAGCTATTTTGGGGGATATTTTATCCTCACATTCTTTAACAATGTGAATTTCATTTCTATCAATACTATTTTTATCCGAAGATTCCTCTTCATTAACAGGTGTCTCTTTTTTTCGACGATGCATTTGAGAATTATTTTCTGCTTTTTTACCTTTTTCCTGTTTTCTGGAACACACCGAAACCAAACAACCAATTAAAAAAAATAATATCAGTACGATTATTAATGCTATTATTAATGAGTTAAGAAATGTTTCTAACCACATATTTACTCCTAAATGAATTAGTTCTGATTTACTTGAATTATAGAAATGCGTGACTTAGTATGATAATT
The DNA here is from genome assembly GCA_031262245.1 of Oscillospiraceae bacterium. Taxonomy (GTDB): domain Bacteria; phylum Bacillota; class Clostridia; order Oscillospirales; family Ruminococcaceae; genus BNZF01. The sequence goes on from JAISIJ010000097.1 coordinate 7,853, forward strand.
TATGGGGTCTGTAGGAAAAATACCAGTAGATACGTTTTTGTTATACCAAGCCATAGCATTCCTATTTCCGATATTCTCTACATCAATTTCCTTGAATTGCAAGACTTTCACTAAACGCATTAAATAATCAGACACAGTTTCTGAAGGCATAATATTACTGCCAGTCCATACTCCTGTAGCGGTAAAATTCGGATGAAAGATTCTTGTGTTTTTCAATTTAACGAAAGGATAATATCCATCCTGTGAAATTAATGATATAACAGCACTAACAGAAGAAACAAAAGTAGGTTGTGTGTTTGTTAAAGTTTTTACAAAGATAACTAAATCATAGTTAAAATTTTGTTCTGTGCCGCAAGGGGTAACTATTATAGGTTCACCACTATTAAACGAAAGCAATTCATTAATTTGTGTAGCTGAAAACATTAGGAGTTATTCCTTTCTCTGTATCACCAATACAATTTACATAACAATGTTACTATATGTTTTTTATTCCGATTCAGATGGTGTTTCCATTGTTGGTTGTTCATCATCGTTTACATCATTAAATGTATCAGGTTCTTCATTTGTTATTGAAGAGATAGCAGAAATAACGGTATCTATAGCTATGGAACTTTGTATATTATATTTATTTATAATAAGTTCAATAAGTCGAGACCGAATAAAATTTTCATAGTCATCTATTCTTGCATTTAAGTATTCTGCATATAATTTAGAATACTTTGAAATGATATAATTTTTAATATCCATACTATTCTCTCTTTCGATGATAATTTAGAACTCAGCACCGCAATCTGACTCTGTACATCTCCACGTAGAGTTTCCAGAAGTGTTGCTTACTACTGAACCATTTGTCCGACATATAGGACAAATCTTAGGTTTGCTTTGACGATTAATGTGTATTCCGTTTCCTAACTCTCGATTGCCCTGAACAACATCCCCTTCAATCGGCCTATTTGCTTCAACTGAAGGTCTCTGATGAATCTGCCCTATAGTAATTGTAGGAATATTTCCATCTTGTGTTGAACCCGAAGCTTGAATTGGTAAAGGCGGTGCAGGATGTTGTGTAATCTGTCCAATGACAATTTGCGGTGGTTCATATTCAGTTTTTTTCTTTTTGAATATTTCCTTTACCCTATCAGCGGCATTGGAAAACCAATCTTTTATACTATCCATCATTAATTATCCTCAGTAGTTACATCATTTACTATAAGAAAAGCCTGTGTTGGGTGACATTCCTTGGCACGAAAAGCCTTAAGCAAGTGACGTTGCGGATTAATTACTATAGAATAGGTGTTTTCACTATTAAAAAATAAGTTCTGAGTATTTCTATCGGTACCTGACATAAAACAAGACAACATATTCGGATGTGTATGAAACCATCCGACTATTACTAATTCTTCTCCTGTTTCTTCATTATAAGCATCTTTTCTTTGATGCATATCACACCAACACTCGTGCGTAATATCAAGGTATCCCGATGATTCAAGTGCACCTATAGCAGTTATAACTTTAGAAACAATAACAAAATGAATATCCTGTTCTTCATCGTAGTAACGTTTTCCGAGCAAAATGCCTCCTTGTTCGTCACGGGAATCGGGACGTTGTCCAATATTCCATTCAATGAAATCGAATATTTCACAGACTGCTGTGTTTTCCAGTATGAGTTTATGTGTATTATCTGCTGATGCAAAATTATCACTTAAGTGTACGTTACCGCAAATAAGAAGTTTTTCGTTATATTTCGATAGAATTTCTTGATTTGCAGTATTATTCACACTATGAATTACAATTTTCATAATATTCCTCCTCCTATTTAAATGAAAATATACAGAAATTAATACGTTGTCCTTGATAGTTTTTATCTTCATAAAGATTGCCATTTTCGCAGTAGAGTGGACGGAAAATTTTATCGCGTCTACAATAAACAATTCCGCTATCCCCTAAATGTTGAATTTCATATGAATTATACCAAGGTTTTTCTTCTTGGTCATGAGCGATTGCTTTTGAGGAAAAAAGCAATTCTGCAAAGTTTCGTGCCGGCTGGTCAGTAATTATATCTTTGGGAACTATATGCGTTCCGAAAAAACGAGAAGTCCATTCAGCACTTTGTGAGTTCATTGTTGAAAAGAAGAATATTCTATCCATACGTCCGAGCAACTGTTCACGTAAATCCGAAGAATCTGCAAGAGCCGAATAATAATCTTCATAATTTAATATGGTGATACAATTCGGCATATTAAAAAGCCAATAATACCATTTTAACTGTTGTGAACTAAGATTCTCAACTATTAGTAAAATACGAGACTGTTTCAGATTTGATATGGCTTCAAATTCTGCTTGCAAAGTTCGTGATAAATACCATTGAAAGCACTGAGCATTTGGTGCATTTGACGCTATCCCATTTATAATATTTTCTATATTAATAAAGACACATTCTCGTCTTGTTATATTATTCATATTATAAGTGTCACTATTGTCATTAGTAATATTTAAGTTATTTTGTACAAGTTGATTATTTCCGCCTAAAATTGTTATTTTAGGTGCATTTATAGGACGAATCTGTATTGATGGTTTCGTAGCATTAGCACGTTGCATTTTATACATATAATCTTGTATTATACTTAAAACCATAGTTGATACTTCGCGTGCTGAATCAGCAAGACTTATAAGTTGAGTTTTTTCTTGTTCTGTGATTATATTTTGTTCACATAGACGAGTAATTTCTTGAATTAAGCCCATATGATTAATTTGACCGACTATTAACATTCTAAATGCATTGCCACTTGAAAAGAATATACGAACACAAACATTTATATAATTTCTTATTAACATATTATTGGTTGGAAATTGTTGGAATGTAGTTATTAACTGATAAAAGAAATCAGCAATACGGGTAGGTGATATCCCGACAAATGGATTGTATCCACCGCTATCATTTGAATCAGATATATAATGTATTAAAGACTCTGGGTATATTGACCGCAGAGCCCGATAAAATTCTCCATTTTTACCATTACTGGATAATACGATGGGGGTGTATCCTGATTTTATAGCACTGGATAATTGTCTGATTAAAATTTGTCCACGATAGGAAGAAACCCCTGTAATTAAAGCAGATGTAGCTGTAATGTTAAGTGTAGTTCCATCTCCGCAATATAATGTGGTTGGATTGGTAGCAATTTGAGGACTAAGGAAACTTGGTAATCCTAAGGCGGTCAAGCCATCGGTACGCTCTTTAATACTTATTTGTTGTGTTGGCGTTTTATGATTATTCCTATTCTTTAAGGATTTCTTTGAAAACAGCCCCATTTTTATCCTCCCCTCATAATTTTACTAATGAGGTCATATGTTATGTTAATACAAATCGCAAATAAAGTAGGATAATTCCAATAAAAAATGCCGGCCAGACTGCACTTTTAGCGTGACTGGAAATTTCCTTATCCTCAGCAACAAAAGAAACTATTAATGCTATTCCTGAAATTGAAAAAAATATAACTATGAATATCACTAAAATAACACTCATATTTCTTCCTCTTTTACATATGATATAGGTTATTAAAAACGACTTACTAT